>DAOUKN010000072.1:0-12566 GCA_034421255.1 Chloroflexota bacterium
GCCCTCGGCGTGGTGGCCAATCGAAACTCGGTGCCCGGCGACCGCGGCTTCGCCGCGCCCACCGGCATTCGCATGGGCACGCCCTGGCTCACCCAGCGCGGCTACGGCGCGGACGACATGAAGACCCTGGCCGGCATTCTGGCGCGCGCGTTTCGCGCCATGCACGGCGTGGCCTACAGCGGGCGCCGGACGCCGCGCTACCGCGGTCGCATGGCCTACGACGCCATGCGCTCGCTGCGCGCCGAGGTGCTCGACTTTGCCCGTCGCGGTCACGCCGAGGGTGCGCCGCCCAGCGATCCGCCGGCGATCACCTCCGGCCTCCTGCTCGTTCGCGGCGCCCGCGCGCTGCCGTTCCTGGACGAGGTCTCCAACCGGCGGGTGCGCGATCTCGAGCCCGGGCAGTCGCGTCACGTGGCATTGGCGGGTCCTCCGGGCAGCGGCGCCGTCAGCGCAGCGGTGACCAGACCCGCCGACGCTGCCGAGGCCTCCGCGTTGATCGCCGTCGATCCCGACCGCGCCGATGCGCTGGCCGACTGGCTCCGGGCGGCGTCCGACGGCCACGTGATCGTCGATCCCGACGAGCCGAGCCGGAAGCTCAGTGGGCCGGTCACGATATCCGTGGCCGACGGCGATGCACCGCCGGCGACCGGCGCGCCGTTGTCGAGCGCGCCTGCCGACGATGCGTCCCGACCCTGGTATGTGGGGCGGCGCCCGGTCGCTCCCGCCAGCGATGGCCCGCAGCCGTTCGAGTGGCAGGAGCCCGAGTCCGAGGAGCTGCACCACACGCCCCTGCACGCCTTCCACGCCGAGCACGCCAAGAAGCTGATCCCCTTCGCCGGCTGGGACATGCCGGTCTGGTATACGAGCATCGCGGCGGAGCACGAGGCCGTGCGCAAGACGGCCGGGCTGTTCGACGTGGGGCACATGGGCGTTTTCGCCGTCTCCGGACCCAACGCCGCCGAGTTCCTGGATCTCGTCGTCACCGGCAGCGCCACCCGGCTCCGGGTGGGCCGCGCGGCCTACACCTATCTGCTCGACGCCGACGGCGACTGCCTCGACGACCTCATCATCTACCGCCTCGCCCGCGACCGATTAATGGCGGTGGTCAACGCGGCCAACGCGGCCAAGAATTGGGCCTGGCTGACGGGCGTGAACGACGGCGTTCATCAGGTCGTTTCGGGCGACGGCGCGGCGCGATTGCCCGTGCGCGCCGACCTCGCCGACCTGAACAACCCGTCGGCGGGCGACGCGGCGCGGCTCGACCTGGCGTTCCAGGGACCGCAATCGCGCCGGGTGCTGCAACGGCTGGTCGCCACGGACGATGAGCGAAGCGCGCTCGACGCCACGCGCATGAATCACGTTCGCGCCTTCACGCTCGCCGGCGTCGACGTCGAGATCTCCCACACCGGCTACACGGGCGAGGCAACCGGCTTCGAGATCTTCGTGCACCCGGACGCCGCGCGCACCGTGTGGGACGCGATCCTCGAAGCGGGCGCCGACGACGGCGTCGTGCCGGTAGGACTGGGTGCCCGCGACTCGACCCGCACCGAGGCCGGCTTCCCGCTCTACGGACACGAGCTTGCCGGGCCGCTGGACCTCACTCCCGGCGACGCCGGATTTGGCCGCTTTGTGAAGGCCTACAAGCCGTTCTTCGTCGGACGCGATCCCTATGTGCAGCGCGAGGCTGAGCGCCAGTCGGCCATCGTTCGCTTCTCCATCGCCGACGAGCGGGTACCTACGGCGCGGCAGGGCGATCCCGTCACGGACCCACGCGGCGCCTGGATCGGCACGGTCACCAGCGCCACTCGCACCTCCAGCGGCCGCCAGATCGGCATGGCCCACGTCGCCGCCAGGCACACGCGCCGCCGCACCGAGCTACGCATATTCGCCGGCGTATCCGCCCGTCGCGCCGGCCGCCCCCAATCCCCCGCCGATCTAGGCCCCGGCGGCCGCTACGCCCTCCCAGCCGCCGCCACCGTCATCCGGCGCTTCCGCGGGTAAGCAGGACCGCGCTCGATTGGGAGCGCATACATGACGGGCGGCAGTCGTGCGGCCGTGGTGTTATGCGTAGGCGATATCTATGAGACGCGAGAAGGGATGTCCTACCCTAGGCGGGCGAACGGTACGGTGGCCGAACAAGGAGCACGGTGGCGACGCACACAGTGACGGCCGATGAGCGGATAGCCCCCGTTGAGGAATCCGTGCGGCATACAGCGACCAAGGCTGACCTGAATGCCCTGAAAGCCGACTTGCACGCCCTTGAGGCTCGTCTCACCCGGTGGATGATTGGGCTGATGGTGGCAGCTGCCGCCATTGCGGCCACGATTGCCAGCATCATTGCTCGGGTCGCCGCCTGAGCCGACGGCTGCCAGTGGGTCGCCGGTGTGCCGCCGCCCCATGACCCTTCTCGATGTGCTGGACCCACGTAAATTCTGCACCAAGCCAACTGAGCGTCGTCCCCTCCGAGTTCGTCGGCTTGCTTCGACCCCCGCTGCGACCGGTGTCCATGGCGCGCCAGAGCGATCCGATCACGAGAGGAGGTTGGGTTACGCTGTGACTAGGCCCATGACGATACGGGAAGAACAGCCAGCGTAGGGGTAACCGGCGCGTGACGGAGAAGCTTGATGGACGGCCGGTGCGAGGGATGCTCGACCAAAGCGTCTTGGACGACATCGTTGGGCGCATCGTTGAGGTGGCGGCGCCGGAGAAGATTATCCTCTTCGGGTCGGCCGCTCGTGGCACGATGGGTCGCAATAGCGACGTTGATCTGCTCATCGTCAAGCGCGGTACTGATCTGCGCAAGCTCACTGGCCAGATATACCGTCGGCTGCACGGCGTGGGCGCCGCCGTGGACGCGATCATGGTCACTCCCGATGATGTGGAACGGTATCAAGATACCCACGCATTAGTAATCAAGCCTGCGCTGCGGGAAGGCAGGGTGGTATATGAAGCCTCCTGAGCGTCCAACGCTCGCAGCCCACAGGGAGAACGACGGTCAGAACGGAGGCTTGAACCCGTCCTTGCCCTCGCCTAATTCCGGCAGCGCATCCTTCAGAACCTGGTGCACCGTCCCATAGTGCGCTTCGTACCGCTCGCGGTATGAATCCCGGTCGCAGTTCAGCTTCTCAGCCATCAGCCCAATCGCGTCGTCGCGCGTGCCGGCGACGAATTTCCCCCGCTGAAAGTGGAATGGCTGGACGATGAACTTCTTAACCCCAGTGTCAAGCAGGCTTTGAGCAAAGGCCTTGGGATCATTAAC
The DNA here is from genome assembly GCA_034421255.1 of Chloroflexota bacterium. Classification (GTDB taxonomy): domain Bacteria; phylum Chloroflexota; class UBA11872; order UBA11872; family UBA11872; genus JAJECS01. The sequence goes on from DAOUKN010000072.1 coordinate 3,260, forward strand.
CCAGATCAGCGGCGTTAGCGTAATGCAAGCGTCAATCCCGGCGGCCTGCACGTGGGCAATGGCGCGTATACGGTGGGCATTGGACGGGCAGGACGGCTCGAACGTGCGGCGCACGTCCTCATCGTCGGTGGTGACGGTCATGTTCACCTGCACCCGACCGCCCTTCTTTGTGACATGCTTTAGCAAGTCGTGGTCGTCGGCCTCGATCCGCTTGAACAGATCGCAGTCGCGCACCACGTCGGGGCTGCGGGTTTGCACCACCAGCTTGGGCTTGTGCCGCTCCGCCATGATGGCCAGCAGGCCGCGAGTCAGCTTCAGCTTGCGTTCAATGGGCTGGTACGGGTCGGTGACGCTGCTCATGTAGATGCGCTTGCCGTCGAGATTTCCTGGCTTGCGCCGCTCCAGCAATTCGACCGCATTCTCCTTCACCGTGATCCACCGGCCCCAGTTTTTACGCTGTTCCTTAGTGGTGCTGAAAAACGCGGCGTAGCAGTAAGTGCAGCCAAAGAAGCATCCGCTATACGGATTGAGGGTGAAGTCGTAGGCATCCATGAAGCCCGTGGCGCGAGTCAGAATCTCACCAGCCGCTACATAGCCAATCTCGGCATCGCCGATTCTCGAAGGGTTTCTAAGGCTGCCTGACATAAGCGACCGCCTCCAGGTCTGTTCGCCCAGTCCAACGTACCGGCTGATCTGTCAGGTAAGAAGATACAAAGCGCCGGTCGCGATCCTCTAAGCTGCCGGTTATGCCTTCGTATAAGCGTAATCTGAGTCTGCTGGTGCTAGAAAGCTCACCTTCAAGATTAAGGCGCTCTGAATTAGGCGTATGCGATTGAGGAATGCTTTTCAGAGTTTCATTCCAATTGGGACGGTATAGCCGATGCGGGCGAAATCTATGCTCAGCAAACCATGGCTGAGATGTAACTAGGACGGCATCAGGAGACCAGACATTTACCAGGCGATTAAGGGATCTCTTCACTTCACTTGCGTTTGCTTTGTAGGCCACGTGCAGGGCGGTAAGCCAACGCGTCCTCTCTGAGGAATCGATTCGGCCGTCGCGTAAGATCTCTTCGCATGCATACCATACAGCGTCAATCCCGGAGGACTTTTCCGCATTAGCAACATTCTCTATCTCGTCCAAGAAGTCACACCAAATTCTCTTGCCGATTCTTTTCATGGCCTCGCTTTCGTCATCCGAGCAAATAGTGATTGTGTGATTGTAACCACCTTCGTGCAACGCGTCCGCCGCTGCCAAAGCGAGTCCGAACTTCATCGCTAGCGCGCCACATCCGAAATCAAAGACTTGCAGATCGCCTTTGCCGGTTACTACGGGATTCCTATCGTTGGGTATTCGTTGGGCACATGTATAGGCCAGGTTGATTTGGGCTGGTTGATACCAGAGTGAGTAGAATACCGCAACCCATTCGTCACTATAATCAGGCTTGATGCCTCGTCTCAATTGTTCGAGAGCACGGAGAGATGAGCATATAGATGTGGTAGTTTGCGTGGTAGTGAAACCTGTACTCAGCCGTTCTATCTCCTTCTCGGCGACACTTGCTATGGCGACGTCTAAGGCGTTGGTTATCGCAGCCCGGGTGTTTACTTCCACAAGTGCGCTTTCATCCGAGGTGTCATTCAGTCTATACCGGGTGTGTCAGTGCTCGGCGGTCATGAACGGCTAAACCATGGGTCGGCGCGCAGACTTGCAGGAAGGAAGCATTAGCGTAGGCATCCAGTGTTTCGGTTGAAGGGATCGGTATGTTCTCCGGGTATCGCGGCGTGCATCACACGTGTACGCGGGTAGCGAGGGTGTCCGTTAGCTCAGCAGCGCATACACGGCGGGCAGCCCCGTGAGCGTCCGTCCCCAGGTGCGCCCGGCGTCGTCCGAGCCATAGATCGCCCCGTCGGGACCTGCGAAGGCCGCCTCGGCCCCATCGGCCACGAGTGTGTGGGTGTCGATGTTGCCGTCGAAGTGGTCGGGGAGCCCGTCCGCGCAGCGCACGAAGGGCTCGCCGCCGTCGAGTGAGCGCCGATACAGGGCCGCATCCTGTCCGCCCGGTCCGCGGGCGACCGAGAGCAGGATCGTTGACTCGCTGAGGGCCACGGCCCGAGCGTAAGTCGCGTGCAGCCCGCGGGCGTCCATTTCCCACGAGTCGCCCCGGTCGCGCGAGACGGCAAGCCCGCGCGCGGTTGCGGCCAGCACCAAGCCGTCGTGGCCCGCGGGCGCGATGACCTGGTGCGCGTCCTCCCGGATGTCAAGGGCGGTCGCCTGCCAGGTCTCGCCGTCGTCGTCGGATCGCAGCACGCCGCCCACGTGCACGTTGGCGTAGAGCACGCCCTGTTCGTCCATGGCCAGAGAGCGAGTTGCCGGCGGCCCGCCCCAGGGCGTGAACCAGTGCTCGCGTCCGTCAGCCTCGTCGAAGCCTGCCACCGAGTCCAGCGTCGCGCCGTCCAACCGGCGGAGATACGCGCCGTCGGTTCCAATGAGAACACCCGTGGGCGAAGGCAAGGCGCACGTCAGCGCGGGATTGCTCAGCGCCCCCGCGGCGGCGGCCAGGATTGCCCGTCCGCCCTTCAACCGCCACACCTCGCGCCCGTCGACCACCATCCACGCGTGATCCGGGCGACCGGCCAGCGCGCGGATCGACCGTCCGCCCATACCCAGCGACGCGCCCTCGCCGTCTCGCAGGCCCTCGCGAGTCCCGATGAGCAGCCTCATGGTCAGCGCCTCCGGATCAGCCGACGTTCACTGCCTTGAAGCAGTAGGGGTGGTGCGGCACTGGAATCAGGCCCGTGGCTTCCAGGAAGCCGCGCGCCACGCCCGGACCCATGAAGGCGAAGGTCTTCCGCAGCACCTTGATCTTGTCCTCGGCGTCGTCAGGAAGCTGCCGCAGAAAGGTCGCCAGATCGCCATGCTCGGCCTGGAGCTCGAGCACCGTGCGCGCGTTGGCGATGGCCGCGTCGATCTTCTTCGCGCTGCGGACCACCTTGGGGTCGTTCATCAGTCGCGTCACCTCGGCGGGTCCGTAGGAAGCGACGGCGTCGATGTCGAACGTGTCGTACGCCCGGCGCAGGCTCTCGCGCTTGTTCCAGATCAGCGTCCAGCTCAATCCGGCGTGGAAAATCTCCAGCATCATGCGCTCGAAGTACTCGCGGTCGTCGGCCGGCGGCTCCCCCCAGAAGTCATCGTGGTAGATGGTCAGGTCGGGGTTGCGCTGGGCCCACTCGCAACGCATCGTCTGGCCCGCCGCGCGGCGCAGTCCCGCGTCGGCCATGTCCTCCGGCGTGGCGGACTTGCGCAGCTTCACGCGGCGCGGCGGCACGACGTCGTCCGCCTGGCGTCGAGATGCCATACAGCCTCCTTGGCGGTTGTTTGCTTTGGCTTTGAGGGTAGCGGCCAGCGGCGATCCCCGGCCACCTGGAATTCCTTTGAAGCAGCCGGCCTCGCGTAGACGCTCCCCAATCCCGTTCGCCCTGAGCTTGTCGAAGGGCGTGGTTCGACAGGCTCACCACGAACGAAGTGGGCTGCCCGGGGTACGGAAACCCGCCTACGGCTCCACGGCGACGCGGTGATACCGCTTGCGCCCGGCCCGCAGCAGCAGGCCGTCGTCGGGTACTTGGGAGCGGTCCACAATGGCTTCCGGGTCCTCGGCGCGAGCCTCACCGATGTATGCCCCGCCCTGCGCAATCAGCCGGCGCGCCGCTCCCCGCGACGGCGCCAATCCGGTTCGCACCAGCAGCTCGACGATCGGGATGCCGGCTTCCAGCTCAGCCACGTTCACCAGGGTCGTTGGCACGGCCTCCGCGTCGCCTGCCGCGTCGGCAAACAGCGACCGGGCCGCTTCGCGCGCGGCATCGGCGGCCTCGCGGCCGTGCACGGTTGCCGTCACGTTGTGCGCCAGTGCTTGCTTGGCCCGCCGGATATCCGGTCCACGCAGGTCGCGCAACGCGTCAACCTCCGACATCGGCAACGTCGTGAGCATGCCCAGCGCCTGCGGCACCACGGCGTCGGCCACATTGATCCAGTACTGATAGAAATCGAACGGCGGCGTGCGGTCGGCGTCCAGCCACACCGCGCCTGCCGCGGTCTTCCCCATCTTGGCGCCCTCCGCCGTCGTCAGCAGCGGGGCTACGAGGCCGAACGCCTGCGTGCTCTCCACGCGGCGAATGAGGCCGACGCCGGCCAGGATGTTGGACCACTGGTCGCTGCCGGCGATCTGCAGCGTGCAGTCGTATTCGCGGTAGAGATGCAGGAAGTCGTAGGCCTGCAGCAAGCGGTAGTTCAGCTCGATGAAGTTCAGGTTCTCACCGGCCTTCAGGCGGCTGCGGTAAGTATCGGTCGCCAGCATCTCGTTGACGCTGAAGTGGCGGCCGATGTCCCGCAGGAACTCCAGGTATCCCAGCTTCGCCAGCCAGTCGGCGTTGTTGAGCACCAGGGCGTCGCCGTCACTGAGATCGACGAACTGCTCCAACTGGCGGCGGATCGCGGTGACGTTCGCCGCGACGTCGTCTTCCGTGAGCAGCGCCCGAGTGTCCGCCCGGTCCGAAGGGTCGCCAATCATCCCCGTGCCGCCGCCCGCGATCAGGATCGGTCGGTGGCCCGCCTGTTCCAGGTGGTGCGCCATCATCAGCGTCACCAGGTGGCCGGCGGTCAGGCTCGTCGCGGTGGGATCGAACCCCACGTAGAAGGTCAGCGGCCGGTCGAGAGCGCGGCGCAGCGCGGCGACATCGCTGGCGGCCGAGATCAGGCCGCGCGCATCAAGAACGTCAAAGGCATTGGCAGGCATGGGTGAAACTCGTTGTGGAAGGCGCCTGGTGCTGGCGCCGGCGTGCGTCTGGGCGCGCGCCACCGTCGTGGTCACGCGAAGCCGGCGGCGTTTGCGCTAGGCGACCACCGCCGGCCGCCTATACGCCCAACGCATGCGGGGCTCCGGGGCGTTCCAAGCAGCCATGGACGATGCTAGGCGGCGGCTGCCCGCACCGTCAATGTCAGTGGTGCTGCGAACACTGCTCGGCCCACCCGTCCTCAACCAGCGCGCGGATGGTCTCGGTTCCCGCCTGCACCGCCCGCAGCCGGGCATTTTCCATTCGTTCCAGGGCCGATTGCGGATTCTCCGCGCCGGCGGGACCCATCAGCGCGCTCCAGGCGCTCGCCTCCGCGGTCACGGCCCGGATCTCCGCCTCGAGACATGCGGCCTCCGACGGGACGTATTGCTGGTCATGGAAGTCCGCCAGATGCTGCAACTCATGCGCCAGCACGGCCGCCACGGCTTCGCGGCGCTCGTCCAGGAGGTCGCGGTTGACGCCGATGCGAGACGGGGCCGTGAATGCGGCGAACACGTCCGGCGAGAGCGTCCGGAATCGGATCTGGGCGGAGACTTCGGTGGCGGCCTCGAGGCCTGGCGCAGCCGACGGCACCCCTTCCAGCAGCCGCAGCGCCTCGGCCAGCGCGTCGTCGATGACGTTGTAGGTCCGTTCCGTGGCGGTGGCGAGGACGGTGGACACGAAGACCTCCGCCTCATCGCGCAGATCCAGCATGCGCGTGTCGTCATGCGCGTGCGGCGCGGTGACCGGCGAGTCGCCGAGGAGCAAGTCCTTGTAGTGGTCGCCGCTGTTGACCAGCACCACTGTGCCAACCGGTTCGCCCCCATCGACCGTTTCCACCCAGTGCTGCAGGGCGGTGCGCTGGAACCGTTGCACCACGAACGGGCCAAAAGCCTCCGGGTGCGACATGGGCAGGCCGTGGAGCTCGATGGCGGCATCCACGCTGTCGGCCTCGATGGGACCGGCGAGGAAGGCCTGCGTGATCGCCGAATCGGTCATCCAGGCCATCCGCACGGCCCGCGCGTCGGCGAGCGTCGTCGAGTCGTCGGGTTCGGTGCGGGGAATCGAGCGCGCATGGAGCGCGTCGTCGTATCCGGCCTCGCGCAGGATCTCGTAGACATTGGCCAACTGAACGTTGTCCTCGTCCGGCGACCATTGCATCAGGGCGCGCTGCGTGAGTTGATAGATGAACCCGCCCGGACCGATCCACGGGCGCGACGTCGGATATCCCATCACGTCGAGCCCGCCGTAGCGCCTGAAGGCGTCGAAGAACCGCGGTCCATCGGCAAAGTTGCGCACCCCGAAGCCGGTGCTGTCCGCACCGAGACCCGGATAGAACCATCCCGAGGACACGGCAATCGCCACGGGAGACTCGTGCTTGGCCGATTCGACGTCGGGCTCCCGGGCGGCGGCGCCCGATGTCGTCACGGCGGCGATCAGCCCAAGCCCGAGCGCGACAGCCCGCACCCGCCGCAGCCACCTGCGACCCGCCGACGTGGTCAATTTCCGCGGCACGGACAGCATCATCTGGAGCCCTGCGGCGCCTCCCGCGTACTGTAGATTGCCAGAATGACCTCGGATGTGACGCAACCAAAGCTCACGCGGTACTCGCCCGGCGCTGGCTGAGCCTGCAAGCTCAGTCCGACCGAGCTGGCGCACGTGATGCGCCAAATGCCGCGGATGACGCACGTCGACCTGTTGGTGGACGCCGCCACGATGGACGACGCCGCCGTCTATCGGCTGCGCGACGACCTTGCCATCGTGGCGACCATCGACGTGTTCACCCCCATCGTCGACGACCCGTACGACTTCGGCGCCATCGCGGCGGCCAACGCGCTCAGCGATGTCTACGCCATGGCCGCCACGCCGCTGTTCGCGCTCAACCTGGCCGGGTTTCCGCGCGACACCCTGTCGCTCGACGTGCTGGCGGAGATACAGCGCGGCGGCGCCGACACGGTGCTCGAGGCGGGCGCCGTGGTCGCCGGCGGGCACTCCGTGGACGACCCGGTGCCCAAGTTCGGCATGGCCGTCATTGGAACGGCGCATCCCGACGCGCTCATCATCAACGCGGGGGCGCGCCCCGGCGATCTGCTGGTGCTCACCAAACCCATCGGGACAGGCATCGTCAGCACCGCGCTCAAGCACGACGCCGCGCCTCCGGAGGCGTTGGACGCCGCCGTGGCCAGCATGCGGACGTTGAATCGAGCGGCAGCCGAGGCCGCCTCGGCGTTCGGCGCCCACGCCATGACGGATGTCACGGGCTACGGGCTCCTGGGCCATCTGCGCGAAATGATGCAGGCCAGCAGCTGCTCGGCCACGGTGTTTGCCGACCAGGTCCCCGTACTTCCCGGGGTGCGCGAGCTCATCGCCGCGGACGAGGTGCCGGGCGGCACCGAGCGCAACCTGGCCGCGCTGGACGACCACGTGACGTGGGTGGCTGAGCTTCCCGCCGATGAGCGGTTGCTGCTCGCCGACGCCCAAACGAGCGGCGGGCTGCTCATCGCCATTCCGCCGGAGGATGAGCACGCGTTGCGCGAGGCGCTGACCGCGGCGGGCGTCTTGACCGCGGCCACCGTCGGTCGTGTGGTCGCCGCACGCGGCGCGCCGCTGCATGTCAGCCTGTCGCACCTGGAGCCCGACCTTGCCACCCGCTAGCGACGCCCGCGTCATCCTCTACACCGGCAAGGGTGGGGTGGGAAAGACCAGCATCGCCGCCGCGGCCGCCTTGCGCTGCGCGGAGCGCGGTGCGCGGACCATTGTCCTCAGCACCGACACCGCGCACAGCCTCGGAGACTCCCTGGACCGGCCGCTTGGCCCCGAGCCCATCAAGGTGGCCGAGCGACTGTGGGCGCAGGAATGCGACATCTACTACAACCTCGAAACCTATTGGGGCACGGTCCAGTCCTGGGTCGAGGCGCTGCTAACGTGGCGCGGCGTCAGCGACCTTCTGGCCGAAGAGATCGCCGTGCTTCCGGGTATGGAAGAGCTTGCCAACCTGCTCTGGATCACTCGACACGTCGAGTCGGGTGACTTCGACGTGGTGATCGTGGACTGCGCGCCCACCGGCGAGACACTGCGGCTGCTGGCATTTCCCGAGGTCGGTCGCTGGTGGATGGACAAGCTGCTGCCGATCAATCGCCAACTCGCGCGCATGGTTCGCCCGATGGCGCGGCGCGTCACCGATCTGCCGCTGCCCGACGACTCAGTCTTCGTCGCCATGGGCGAGCTGGTCGAAGAGCTGGAGAAGCTGCGGGTGCTGCTCACCCGTCCGGGCCAGTCGACGGTCAGGATCGTGGTGAATCCGGAGAAGATGGTCATCCGCGAGGCCCAGCGCAGCTTCACCTACCTGACGCTATACGACCACATCACCGACGCACTCGTGGTGAACCGCCTCGTCCCCGAGGAGGCCACGGGAGACTTTGCCTCCAGCTGGCGCCGCATGCAGCAGCGCTATATGCAGGAAATCCACTCCATGTTCGATCCCGTGCCCGTCCTGCAGATCACGCAGTTTCCGGAGGAAGTGGTCGGGCTCGACCGCCTGCGCGCTATGGGAGAGCTGATGCACGGCGATGCCGATCCGGCTGCCGTCCTGGTGCGCGAGCGCCCGTATCACATCGCCCAGATCGACGGCGAGTTTGAGTTTCAGATTCCGGCGCCCTTCATCGACCGCCGCGACGCGGCGCTGATCCGTCGCGGGGACGAGCTCGTCGTTCGCATGGGCGCGGCGCGGCGGAACATCGTCCTGCCGCGCGCCCTGGCCCGCATGGAGCATCAGCGGGCGCGGCTCGAGGAGGGCCAGTTGCGGATCAGGTTTGTGCCGCGCTCCGCGGCGGAGTTGCCGCCAGACGACGCCTCGTCCCGGTAGAGCTCCCTACGGATCCACTCCATCATTCCCGCGAAGCATGTCCTCGCGAAGGCGGGGAGCGGGAATCCAGTGCCCACGCAACCTGGAACCGTGCCTGATGATCCCGGCTCAACCGGCGCCTGCCCAGAATGTGCCGGCGTCAGGGGTAGCGAGATTCTCCGGTCCGTCGGGGCGTGGTGGGGACTCCGCGCCGCGGCCTGGACGCCGCCGACAAACAGCCGGGCGCCCAGGCGGGGACCGCCTGGGCGCCCGAGGTTGCCCGTTCGACACGCTGCCGAACGGGCGTGGACTACGTGCCCGAGGGGTAGTAGCCCAGAAGCTGCTGGAGCTTCGAGAGGCTCAAAATGGAGATCAGCCGCTTGCGCCCTTGCGCGGGCGCCAGGGCGCCCGCCCGCCGCAGCGTGCTGATGGCCAGGCTCACGCTTTCACGCACCGTGCCCAGTCGTTGCGCCAACTCCTCGTGCGTCACTTCCAGGTCCGTGGTGCCCTCGCGTTCGGCCATTTGCAGCAGGGCCAGCGCCACCGAGTCGGCCACGCTGGCCAAGGCGGTATGGCTTGCCCGCGTCTCGACTCCGGCCAGGCGCCGAATCTGCGATCGGACGAGCTCGACGCTAAAGC
>DAOUKN010000073.1:0-5188 GCA_034421255.1 Chloroflexota bacterium
GACGCGGGCGACGACACCGGAACGCTGGTCACCAGGCCGTTTCGTTGCGACGGTGGTCTCCTGACGATCAATGCCGCCGCGCGCGGCGGTTTGGTCGGTGTCGCGGTCCTCGACGAGAGCGGCACCCAGCACCGCGGGTACTCGCTGCACGAGTGCGCGCTCTTCGACGGCGACTCAGTCCGCCAGCGGATCACCTGGAAGGAGAAGCGCTCGCTGGACGAGTTGCAGGGGCGGAACATTCGCCTCAAGTTCTACCTGCGAAACGCCAAGCTCTACGCGTTCACCGTCGGCCGGGAATGACCCGCAGGCAGCCACTCGCCGGCGGAGTGTCACACCGCGATGCCCTGACCGCCGACGACCTCCGCGAGATGTACCGGCTCATGCTGTTGGGCCGCCGCTTCACCGAGCGGGCGCTGAAGCTCGCATTGGAAAAGCGGCTGCCGGTCGGCCTGCACCCGAGCGCCGGGCAGGAGGCCGTCGGAGTGGGCGCTTGCTATGGATTGAAGCCCGGCGACTGGGTCTTGCCCTCCCTGAGAACCACGGAAGCCTTCTGGACCAGGGGCGTCACCATCCTCCAGATGTTCAACGCCATCATGGGCAATGCCGGCAGCGTCAATTCGGGCAAGGAGTCCTTCCACCACAGCGGGTACCCGGAGCTGGGCATCCTCGCCGGCAGCGCCATCGTGGGCGCGCAGATCCCGCAGGCTGTCGGCGTCGGTTGGGCGATGAATATGAAGCGCACCGACAACGTGGCGGTGTGCTTCTTCGGGGACGGTGCGGCGGGCCGCGGCGACTTCCACGAGGGCCTGAACCTCGCCTCGCTCTTGAAGGTTCCCGTCGTGTTCGTCTGCGAGAACAACGGCTACTTCCAGACGGTTCCCGCCACGGTCGGTCAGCCGATTGAGGACATCGCGGACCGCGCGGCGTCCTACGCGATCCCGGGCCACGTCGTGGACGGACAGGACGTCCTCGCGGTCTACGACGCCGTCGCGACGGCGGTTGCCAGGGCCCGCGCCGGCGAAGGCCCCACGCTCCCCGAGTGCAAGACCTACCGGTTCATGGGCCACTACCCCTCGATGCTCGAAGACTCGCGGCCCGCGGAAGAGATCGCCCGCTGGAGTGAGCGCGACCCGATCACAATTCTGGGGCGGCATCTCGAAGAGCTTGGCATCCAGGACGATGCAGCCGTCGAAGCGGTCGAGGCGGCCATCGAGAATGAGCTGGACGACTCCTTCGCAGAGTGTGAGGCGACGCCACTTGCAGATGCGAAACAGGCGTTCGCTAACGTGTACCACGAGCCAATTGGGGCCATGCGCCTGTGAGAGAGCTCGAGCTTCGAGCGGCCATCAGGGAAGGGCTCGCGCAGGAGATGCGCCGCGACGAAACGGTGTGCTTATTCGGCGAAGACATCGCCCTCTACGGCGGCATCCTCGGAGTGACCGCGGGGATGCTCGAGGAGTTCGGTCCCGAGCGCGTCATGGACATGCCGATCTCGGAAGCGGGATTCGCCGGCATGGCGGCGGGCGCGGCGCTCATGGGTCTGCGTCCCGTCATCGAGATGCAATTCACCGGCCTGCTGACGGTGGCGATGGACCCGCTGGTTAACACGGGGGCCAAGGCGCGCTACGTCCACGACGGCGCGATGTCCGTGCCCATGGTGGTTCGCTCGCCACACATGATGCATGGCAACGCTTATATGAGTCAGGCGCTGGAGGCCTGGTTCACGCATGTCCCCGGCTTCAAGGTCGTCGTCCCGTCCACGCCGGCGGACGCGAAGGGGCTGATCGCCTCCTCGATCCGAGACCCCGATCCCGTCCTCTACGTCGAGCACGAAGACCTCTACGCGACCCGTGGGCATGTCCCGCAGGAGCTCTACACGGTGCCCTTCGGAGAAGCCTGCATTCGGCGCGAGGGAACTGACGTAACCGTCGTCGCCTGGCTGGCCGCGGTGCCTGTTGCCGAAGCGGCGGCGGCCGAGCTTGCCGCCCAGGGCGTCTCGGTTGAAGTCATCGACCCGCGGACCCTGGTGCCGTTCGACACCGAAGCCGTCCTGCGGTCGGTGCGCAAGACCGGCCGCCTGGTCATCGTGCACGAAGCCGTGCGGCGCGGCGGGTTCGGCGGCGAGATTGCCGCGATGGTGACCGGCAGTGACGCTGTCTCGTGCCTCGAGGCGCCGATCGAGCGAGTCGCCAACCCCGGCGTGCCGGTTCCCCACGCCAGGCATCTGAACCGCGCAGTCCTTCCCGACAAGGACGACGTGATCGCCGCGGTGCGGCGTACGCTGGGCTCGTAGCTCCTACCCGCCCGACCGCTCCGCCAGCAGTTTGAGCGCGCCGTCCGCAATGGTGGCGACGATCTCCTCGAAGGCCGCCGCGCCGCGCTCCGGTGAGGCCGTGTCGACGGGATTCACGCCCAGGATGCCCTGCGCCTCCAGGCCAACATCGGAGCGGACCTTGGTGAGGTCCACCAAGTCCGGGTCCACGTGCCAGAGCACGCTGGTTTCCCATTTCGCTGCGTGGTCGAGGGGATACTCAGCGTCGTCGATCGCCGCGTTGTCGGGCAGGATCCAGAGCGCGATCCCCGCCGCCTCCGCAGCCGGGCGCGCGCCGCGTTCCAACGCCGCCAGGTGGTCGGGATTGCCGTGGCCGGAGATGATGACCACCACGACGAAGCCCTCCTCTGCCAGCTGCGCGACGTACTCGTGTGCCAACGCTTCGAGCGTGGCCGCCGAAATCTCAATCGTGTGACTGAAGCCGGCATGGGGTTTCATCGTCTTGTGTCCGCAGTACAGCGGCGGCAGTGAGATGGCGCCGATGCGGTCGGCCACGGCATCGGCAAAGGCGGCGGCCTTCAGGCCGTCGAGGCCGATGGCCGCGTGATAGCCGTGCCACTCCAGGGCGCCCCACGGGAGCACCGCCACCGGCACCCTGGCGCGGATGGCCTCGATCTCGTCTGGTCGCAAGCGTTCGTATTTCATGGCACGGCCTCCGGCTCGGGCGGCGGGCCGGGAGCGTACCAGAGCTGCGGCTTGGAACTGCCAAGCGCCGAACTTGCGCGCGGCTGCGACCGTGCGTAGGTTCGGGGATTCACCGCACCCGCACCACGATTCGAGCGAAGCCATGACCGAGCTGGACCCGGCGATCCTCGACGGCCTGCTGGAATACGACACGCCAACCATCTGCAACGCGATCGAAGAGATGGAGGTGCGCGACCCGGTCGACGGCTACATGGGCTGGGACGTTCGCTGCATGTATCCGGAGATGGGGCGAATGGTGGGCTACGCCGTCACGGCGACGGGCCGCAGCACCGTGCCCGGCTCGCCGCAGAAGGGCGATGGATTTCCGCAGTGGTTCGAGCTGGTCGAGAAATCGCCCAAGCCGGCGGTGCTCGTGCTGAAGGACGTGGGACCCGACCGCTACCGCTCCGCCCATTGCGGCGACGTGATGGTCACGATTTCGCTGGCCCTGGGCGCCATTGGACTGGTGACCGACGGCGGCGTGCGCGACTTCGAGACCGTGCACGAGCTCGGCTTTCGCTATTTCGCCTCGGGCCTGGTGGCCGCGCACGGCACGCCCGAGATCGTGCAGGCGGGGCTGGACGTCACGATCAGCGGCACGCTCGTGCGCACCGGCGACATCATCCATGCCGACGTGAACGGAGTCACCGTGCTGCCTCCGGAACATTGCGCCGAGATACTGGAGCGCTGTCCCGGCGTGCTCGAAATCGAGGAGCGCCGGCGCGCCCTGGCCAACTCGCCCGGATTCAAGGCCGCGGACCTGCGCAACATGCCCTAGGCCCGCTCGACCGTCAGCCTTCCGGTGGCCGCCGGCAATTCACGGCATGGTGGATGCTCAGGGCCAGCGCGTAGCTCGCCGTCATGAACTTGACCCGCGGCCCGGCCAGCGGCCCGTAGTGGTTCGTGATCCGGGCCCAGGCGGGCCAGACCCTGGAACAGATCAGCGGTCTTCCGTGCCGTTGCGGGAAATCGGTCAAGAATCTTCGCAAGTGATGATGTCCAGGTGCTCGCAGACGACGTGGATGTGGCAGTCATCCTGGAACGGCGCGCGGTCCATGTACTCCCGCATCCCGGCACACGAACTGGTGCAGCCTGCGCTCGGCCAGTTCCTAGTCGATCCAGTCGGGATGGTCCACCGGCGCCTGCGTGACCGGGGACAGGCCGTCAAGGGCGGGGCGCATGGGATATTGTATCGTGCTAGAGCATGTCTAGAGACAATTGACGCTAGAGGAGAACCATACGATGGACGACCTACTTGCTGGACTGCGGAAGTTCGATGCCCTGCGCGACGAAGATGCAGCGGGTGACGGTGACATCGTGTCGCAGGCAACACTTGATGCCATCCCTCCCACCTACGCCGATTCAAGCGTGTTTCGGCGACTCTCACCGGCGCTTGTGAACGCCCTCAAACAGTTGGGCATTGAGCGCCTTTACGAACACCAGGCTGACGCGTTCATGAAGGCTGTCAGAGGCAGCAATGTGGTGCTCCAAGCGCCTACAGCCAGCGGGAAGAGTCTGGCGTTCCAAATCCCGATGCTCAATTCGCTATCGAGAGCGACCAACGCACATGCGCTCATGATCTATCCGAATAAGGCCCTGGCCCTCGATCAACGCGACCAGTTGATGAGGCTCATGAACCACATGTCCGGGCGTCGGACCGAGGCTTGGTGGTACGACGGCGACACAAGGGCAGAAGATCGAAGCGTGCTGCGTCGAAGCCCGCCCGCGATCCTGATCACCAATCCCGAGATGTTGAACCTGTCATTCTTGGGTCACGCCGACAAGTGGGGGCAATTCCTCCAGAACCTCAAGTGGGTCGTGATTGATGAGATGCACGAGTACCGGGGTTACTTCGGCTCGAACGTGGCTATGCTCCTGCGGCGGTTCTCCCACCACCTTGCATCGCTAGGCACCCGGCCGCAGTTCTTCCTCAGCTCGGCAACGTGTGCGAACGCCAAGGAACACGCGGAGAATCTCACGGGGCTGAAGTTTGAAGAGGTGAACGCAAGCACCGGTTTTCGCCCACGGCGTCACTTCTACTTCGTCCAGCCCGACATTCCGGATTTCCATTACTGGGACATTTTGCAGCTACGGACGGTCAAGGCCGGACTTGCGTCGATAGCGCAGGGGAAGGCTGTCCTGGCGTTCTGCCCCACGCGGAAGTTTGCTGAA
>DAOUKN010000074.1:0-4720 GCA_034421255.1 Chloroflexota bacterium
TTGCGCGAGGCGTACGTGTGCGCGCAAGCCGGCGATCCGCTTTCAGCCTTCGGCGGCATCGTGGGATTCAACCGCGAGGTCGACATCGAGACCGTCGCGGCGATGAAGGGCCACTTCTATCACGTGGTCGTGGCGCCGGGATACACCGACGACGCGCTGCGACGCCTGCGGCGGCGCAAGAACCTGCGGATCATGCGCTGGCCCACGCCGCCGGACAGGCGCCCGCTGCGGTTCGAGTCCGCCCAGGTGTGGGGCCTCGATCGCGGCTACCTGGTCCAGGACCCTGACCGAAGCCCTGGGGACGATTTGGAGATGCGGCCGGTATCAGCCGACCGGCCGACGGACGCGGACATGGCGGAGTTGCGCTTCGGGATGCGCGTCATCCGCCACGTGAAATCGAATGCGGTGGTCTTAGTCAAGGACGGCATGCTCGTTGGCGTGGGCGTCGGCCAGATGAATCGCGTTGACGCGGTGCGCCACGCCGTAACCCACGCGGGAGACGCGGCCGCGGGCAGCTACCTCGTCTCCGATGCCTTCTTTCCCAAGACGGACGGCCCCGAGGAGGCGCTGGCCGCGGGCGTGCGGGCGATCGCGGCGCCCTCGGGATCGATCGAGGACGACGCCGTGTTGGCAGCCGTCGACGCTCACGGCGGCGTGCTGGTGTTCGTCGGCGAACGTCACTTCAAGCATTGAGCGCCGCGAACGCCCGTCCACTGCGCGTGCTGATGCTCGCCGCCGAGTGCACGCCCTACGCTTGGACCGGCGGCCTGGGCGACGTGGTCGGGTCGTTGCCAACCGCCTTGCGCAACCTGGGCGCCGACGTGCGGGTCGCGCTGCCGCACTACGGGTCGATCGATCCCACGGTCCACTCGATCACCACGAACGACGCCGCGCTGAAGGTGTCCATGAACGGGACTATCGAGCAGGGCAAGGTCGGGGAGGTGGCGCAGAGCCAATTCCCGCTGTACCTGATCGGCAGCGACGACTACTTCGCAAATCGACCCGATCTCTACGGCTACCCCGACGACGGCCATCGGTTCGTGTTCTTCTCGCGTGGCGCGCTGGAGGCAGCGCGGGCACTGAAATGGCAGCCGGACGTGGTCCACTGCCACGACTGGCATTCCGGCCTGGTTCCCAACTGGATTCACGCCGCGCGGTCCAATGGGGCACACGCAAACGGCCTCGCGACCGTGCTGACGATCCACAACCTGGCGTACCAGGGGCATTTCGGCGAAGAGCTGCTGCACGCGGCAGGGCTTGCGGACGGCGAGTTTCCGGAACACGCGACGGATCCTGATCACACACCGCGAGTGAACTTCCTCGCACGCGGGATTCGCTTTGCCGACGCCGTCAATACCGTCAGCGCCACCTACGCACGGGAGATCTTGACGCCGGCCTATGGGGAGGGGCTGGACGCGCTGCTCCGTGAGCGCCAGGACGGCATCACGGGCATCGTCAACGGCATCGACACGGTCACCTTCGACCCCGCCGCCGATCCGCATCTGCCAGCGAACTTCAGCCTGCAAGACATGACGCCTCGGGCTCGGAACAAGGCCGCGTTGCAGCGCGAGCTCGGACTGCCCGTCGAGGCCGAAGCGCCCCTGCTCGGCATGGTGTCGCGTCTGGCCGATCACAAGGGGCTGGATCTGCTGGCGCCGATCGTGCCGCACCTAGTCGAGAGCGGAGCGCAGTTGGCGGTGCTGGGCACCGGCGACCCGCGCCACCACGAGCATCTCGCCAACGCGGCGCGGGAGCATCCACGCCACATCGCGATCGCCCTGCGCTTCGACCCGCCGCTGGCGCAGCGGATCTACGGCGGGTCGGACATGTTCCTCATGCCATCGCGCCACGAGCCGTGCGGCTTGGGCCAGCTCATCGCCATGCGCTACGGCAACGTGCCCATCGTGCGCGCCACGGGCGGGCTGGCCGACACCGTGGCGGATTTCGACGCGCGAACCCAGCAGGGAACCGGGTTCGTGTTTCATCGCTACGACCCCATTGACTTCTTTGGGGCCGTCGCGCGTGGGCTGGAGACCTACCGCTACCCGGAGGCATGGCGGGCGCTCATGCGCCAGGGCATGTCGCGCGACTCCTCGTGGGACGCCGCCGCGCGCAACTATCTCGATCTATACGGCCGCGCGCTCGATAGTCGACCGACTTCCCCGGAACGCTAGCGAATGTCGGTACTCCTGAGTGTGCATTTGCGGAAAAAAGGGCGCCCTGACCCGGTCGCCCTGAGCCGTGTCGAAGGGTCATTGGAACGGTCAGGGCGCAACCCTCGGCACAGCTCAGGGAGTCCCTAAGCCAGCGCCAACCCAGGCTCGGGTTCGAGCGCACCAGCCGCCACCTCGCCGCGCGCCAGCCGCCAGGTTCCGGCGACCGCGATCATGCTGGCGTTGTCCACGCAGTGCTTGAGCGCCGGCACGTGGACGGGAACCGGCGAAGCGGCAGTCAACGCCGCGCGCAGCCGCGCATTGGCCGCCACGCCGCCAGTGAGCGTGATCGCGGCGGCGCGCATTTGCCTGGCCGCCCGCACGGTCTTGGCCGCGAGGACATCGACCACGGAAACCTCGAACGCGTGAGCCACGTCCGCCACGAACTCGGCATCGTCAATGCCGGCCGCGCCGTTGTCCGCCGCACCAATCCGCGCCGCCTCGACCGGTCCCAACTCGTCGTGGACCAGCCGCCGCACCGCAGTCTTGAGTCCGCTGAAGCTAAAGTCGCTGCTGCCCGGCAGCCAGGCGCGCGGCAGCTCGAAGGGCGACCCGTCGCGCCCCGCCGCGGCCTGCTGGATGGCCGGGCCGCCCGGATAGGACAAGCCCAGCATTCGCGCCACCTTGTCGAACGCCTCGCCGGCGGCATCGTCGCGCGTGCGGCCGATGACCCGGTATTCGCCAGGCGCGGCGCCGTAGACAAGCTCGGTGTGACCGCCGGACACGATCAGGGCCATCAGCGGAAACTCCGGCGGTTCGCCATCGTTGAGCCACGGCGACGCGAAGTGTCCTTCCAGGTGGTTCACAGGTACGAGCGGGCGATCCAAGGCATAGGCCAGGCCCTGCGCGAACCCCAGCCCCACCAGCAACGAGCCGGGGAGTCCGGGACCCTGCGTGACGGCCAGCGCGTCTAGCTCCGCCGCGTCGATCGCCGCTTCCGACAAGCACGCGTGCCACACGGCGTCGATGGCCTCGACGTGGATGCGGGCGGCGGCTTCCGGCACGATACCTCCCATCGCGGCGTGCGGCTCGATTTGGGTTTGGCTCTTGAGCGCCAACTCCTCGCATCCCGCCCGCACCACCGCCACCGAGGTGTCGTCGCAGGAAGTCTCAATGGCCGCGATCAGCGGCCCGTCGGGGACGGTCACAGGCGCACCGCCCAGCTGAGGCGCTCGGCGAGATCGCGCTCATTGCGCGTCAGACGCGCATGGAAGTCCGGCCCGTGGATGGGTTCGCTCCACATGATCAGCGCGTCTTCCCGATCGTCGCTGTAGTAGCGAGGGCGGACGCCATGATCCACGAAGCCGTATTTGCGATAGAGATTCTGCGCCCCCCGGTTGCTCATACGCACCTCGAGGGTGATGCGCGTGGCGCCGCGCAGCCGGCTGAGCTTGGCCATTTCGATGATCAGCGCCTCGGCGAACCCGCGCCGGCGATACTCGGGATCGACCGCGATGGTCGTGATGTGCGACTCGTCGATCATGAGCCACATCCCACCGAACGCGACGATGTCGTTGCCCGCCGCCGGGGCGCGCGGCCACAGGTTGAACGGGAACCTTCGCGGCGGGAGCGGCGGGGGCGGCTCCACGCCAGGGCGGCGCGCCACGAAATACCACGCCCGCTGGTTGTTCATAATTTCCCGTCGGTACGAGTCGCGCGGCCAGGGCACGGAGAACGACGCCCTTTCGATCCGGCGCACCTGCGGCAAGTCATCGAGCTGCATCGGCTCGATCACGATCTCCGGACCGTCGGCGCGACCGTCAGCCATGGTCGGCCGTAGGGGCGTAGATGGGTCGAGCCACTGTCACGCCAATCGTCGACGGATCGCGCTCGCCCGCCACGCGGCCGAGGGCATGTGCGACCTCAACCGGCCGGATGCGCCGCAGCCGCAATCCGGCAGCGACAATTCCCTCCGCCGTGTCGTCGTCGACGTCACCGGCCACGGTCACGCCCGATCCAAGCTGGGCCGCAAGCTCGGGCGGGCCGATGGCCGGGCCAACCGGCGCGGCCCGCCCATTGGTCCAGCAATAGAGGCGGCCACGGCCGGCGGGAATGACGATCGGTCCGGCGTGGCCGCCGGCCGCACGGGCCACCGCGGCGGCCGAGCGCACGCCGACGAACGGCACGCCCAGTCCGGTCGCCAGGCCCTTCGCGAACGCCACGCCGGCGCGCAGCCGCGCATAGCGGCCCGGCCCCATCGCCGCGGCGACCGTGCGCAGGTGCTCGCGCCATGCGGGCACGGAGGGCCTTATGCCAGCGTGCACGGCGCGCAGGCCGTTGACGAGCGGCGTCTGCGCGGAATCGCCCTGCCACGCCGCCAGCACCTCGTCGCCGTGCAGCAGCGCCATGGCGGGCGCGGAGCCTGTGGTATCCATCGCAAGTACCATCGTCATCGCGCCGCCATCCGTGCTCCCACGGCCGCGAGGAGTTCCCGACTGCGAGGTCCGCCGGCTGAGAGCGTGATCGTCCGCCGATTCGTCGACTCCGCCTGGATCGCCACGAGCAAG
>DAOUKN010000075.1:0-2503 GCA_034421255.1 Chloroflexota bacterium
GCCCAGTACAGCAATCCGCCGTTGGCCGCCTTCCTGGACCAGAATCCGTGGATCCGCCGCCCGAAGTAGCCGTGCACGTTTATCGAAAGCGGCTGTCCAAACTCTCCGGTGTCGAGCAGACGCTTGATCTCGGCGTGCGCGCCGCGAAACCGGCGCTTGTGACCGATCATCAGCTTCACGCCGTGACGGTCGGCGGCCTCGATCATGTCGTGGCATTCGGCCACGGTGATCGCCATGGTCTTCTCGCAGAAGATGTGGCGCCCGGCAGCCGCCGCGTCAACCACGATGTCGCGGTGCGTGTTGTGCGGCGTGGCGACGGCGACGGCATCGCAGTCGCACTCGGCCAGCAGGTCGCCGTGGTCGCCCCACCAGGGCGTGCCATATTCCTCACCGCGCCGCCGCGCGGCGTCCGCATTCACGTCGGCCACGCCGACCAGCTCCAGCTCCGGGCGCCGGGCGACGATCTTGGCCACCTCGCCGCCGAAGTTCCCGGCGCCGATCAATCCGACCCGCACCACCGATTGCGACATTTGCCCGTTCCCCCGGCTATGCCGCGTCGATGGCCGTGGCCATCCGCTCGAAGGAGGCGTCGTCGAGCGTGCGGTGGTGGAACCAGTTTGGCGGGTTGCCCAGAAGGTCGTGCAAGTCGTTGATGTTCGCAAGCACCGTCTTCACCTCGTCCCAGGTGCAGCCAATCTCGGCGGGACGGTAGCGCACCCGGCAGAGATCGAGCAGCGCCTTCGTCTCCTCGAATCCCCACCCATACACGTGGGCGTTGATGAGCGAGCCCAGCGATACGGCCTCCGAGTGAATCAGCTCACGGCCCAACACCCACTCGAAGGCGATGACGAAGGTGTGGTCGATGCTGCGCGAAACCTTCATGTCGAACGTGGGCACGTCGTAGCGCTCGCGGTTGATTTCGCTGGCGATGCGGATGGCGTCGTCGTTCAACTGGCCGTCGGCGTCGAGCCCCTCGCTGAACTGCCGGCAGCGTTCGCGAATCCACGCCAGCGTCCCGTCCGCCGCGACCTGGTCCATCGGCGGGCCCTCCAGGCCCTGCTCTTCCCACCAGAGCCACGACCCGATGTGCCCCAGGTTGCAGATGCACTCGCCCATGCCGGCCCGGTTGAGGTGCGGCGGCGCCGACGCAATCACGCCGTAGTCCAGCAGCAGGTAGTCGGGCGCGACCGTGTCGTGGAAGAACTCCCAGATGTCCGCGCGGCGCACCGCGACGGGCGCCTGAAAGATTGCGCCGGTCGAGACGATGGTGGGGATCAACACCAGCGGCTTTTCCAGCTTCCAGGCCACGTACTTGCCGACATCCAGCGCGTTGCCGCCGCCGATGCCCAGCACCACGTCGACATCGGGTAGACGCTCGATCAGCGGCTCGACGTAGCCCTCGGCCATGCCCTGCTGGAACTCGAGCTGATGCGGCGCGTGAGGAAAGAACTCCTCCACCACGGCCCAGGCGCTGGGCGAGGTGATGGCGAGATAGGAGTCAAACGTCGGCCCATAGGCCGCCAGCAGATCATGACCGTAGCGGGCGTCCCACTTCCGGCTGTCGAGCACCATGCGCGCATTCTCCGCCATCGCAGCCCGAGGTCATCATACGGCCGTAGCGTTAGTCGCCGACCGGATACCTCTCGGCCAATTCCAACCGATCGATCAGCTGGCCGATCTCGTCCCGCGTCGCCGCGTCGATCTCCGGTGCCGGGTCGCGCACCGTCGCGTGCTGGATCAGCCCCCGCTGCCTGAGAATCTCCTTGCGCACCGCCCACATCGTTCCCGGCCGCGCATCCATCGCCGTCAGCGGCATCAGACGATCCCAGAGCGCGTTGGCGCCCGCCGCGTCGCCGTCGTGGAACAGCGCCAGCGTCTCAACGATGACCTCGGGATAGGGATAGCCCGTCATCATGCCGCTCGATCCCCGCTCCAGCTCCTGCACGAACGACGTGCCGGCGGCGGAGTACAGCGGGCGCGCGTCGCCAACCAAGTCCCGCACGGCGCTCAGCCGTTGCGTCACCGGCTGCCCCTCGACCTTGAACGCGGCCACGCCCTCCACCTCGCGCGCCAGGCGCGCCAGCAGCGCGGCGCTCATGGCCACGCCGCTGGTGTTCGGCTCGTCCTGAACGATCACGGGAAGGTCCAGCGACGCGGTGACGGCGGCATAGTGTCGCACCACGGCGTCGTCCGCGGGCGCGGTGGCGTACGGCGGCAGCACCACCACTCCGGACGCGCCCAGATCAGCCCAGCGCCGAGCCAGCTCGACGACGGCGGCCGTGGCCGGGGCATAGGCCGCGACCAGCGCCGGGAGCCGCCCGCCAAGCTCGCGCATGACCCGGCTGACGACCTCCTCTTGCTCGGCTCGGCTGAGGAACATGGCTTCCGATCGACCACGCCAGCCTGGCGCGGCTGCTGCATCACCGCGAGACGTGCGGGTGCGACGGGCTGTTTCTGCTGGGCGTGGCGTCCGAGGCCCTGTTCCTCAGCCGGGCCGAGCAAG
>DAOUKN010000076.1:0-2775 GCA_034421255.1 Chloroflexota bacterium
GCCGTCGCGGCCCGGGTGCGGTTGCCGCTCGACGCCGGCGGTGCCGAAGATCGACCAATCCTCGTGCCCGTCGGCGAAGTCGCTGGTCTGCCGGGTCTCGTAGAGCCACTCCGGGTCCAGCCGGACCATCAGGACGCGGCCCTCGCCCTGGCCCGAGACGATGATGACGCGGTCGTCGCTCGTCACCACGGGGAAGGGGTAGGCCGTGCCGAAGTCGCCCTTGGTGGGCGGCGGATCGTGGCGGCGCGGATCGCGCAGCACCTCGCGGGCGCCGCGCCAGGTCAGGCCGTCGTCCTCGGATATGGCCGCGTGCAGCACGTGGCGTCCGCCGTAGGCGTAGGGGAACCGCTGGCAGCAGTTCCAGAGCAGCACCAGGCGGTCGTCGCTGAGACGTACTAGACCGACCGGCGAGTCGGATGAGACGAGCGGCGTCGGCCGCGCCACGGACCACTCCGCGCCGTCGTCCGAGAATGACTCGTAGAGCCGGCCCGTCTGCGTGCGCAGCAGCATCCACACGCGCCCGTCGAGCTTCTGAATGATCACCGGCTCGTCGGCGCCGTAGGCCGGAATTGGCGCCCAGGACTTGATGTCGCGCGTGCCCTTATGCCAGGTGTCCCCGGCGTCGTCGGAGCAGACCACCGTGGAGTAGAAGGCGCCGGCGAAGCTGAACGCGTCCAGTCCCTTGTCGACCCGGTGCGCCCAGGTCTGGCCCGTGGCCCATGCGAACGGCAGCACGATGCGGCCGCCGTGAAGCTGGATGACGCTGTTCAGCGCGCCGGTGAATCCCTCCCAGATCCGCTGCGGCACGGTCCACGCCGCGCCGCCGTCGCGGGACTTGAGGTGCCAGATGTCCAGGAACTTGCCGTGGTAAGGGCCTTCGTGGGCCACGCCCTCACCGGCCAGCGGCGCGCCGAAGACGCCGGAGCCTCGGTCGTGCATGAAGAAGCAGTGGACCTCGTCGTCGGCGTCCGCCAGCACCTCCAGACCGCCCCAGAGCCCGCCCGTGTCGGGCAGCGTGAGCACGTCGGGCGCTTCGTCCCACGTGCGCCCGTCGTCGTGGGAGGCGATGCGGGCGACGCGCGGGGTGGGGATGTCGGCGTCTTTGAGGAAGAAGCCGTCAAGGCGTCCGTCGCGGCGCCGGACCACCATCGGTCGCTCGACATCCGGCGGAAGCTCGATCAGGACCGGTTGCATGGACTTTCTCCTCCCACACGCGCACCAGCGCCGGCCATCCAGTCGCCGGTGGACGGGATCACGTTCTTCGCTTGGAGTCGGCATCCTCACGGCTCTCACCGTGGTTGGCATCGCCTTTGCTCGGAGGCGGTGAGCCGGGCAGCGTCCGCACCGTTGGCTGGAGACTTCGTCTCGCGGAGTCGGTCACTTTCGGCAGCGTCCGAAGCATCCATATCCAGACGACAATCCAGCCAATCACCGTCCAACCAACAATGAGATTTGCAAAGAAGACAGATGCCACTCGCTCATGCTCTTTGAGGTGAGCAACAATGAACGGGGAAAAGTATAGAAATAAACCAAGAATAATGACCACCGCTGCCAACAGAATTCCGGTAGCTGTAGCCTCAGCTTCAGCATTGCCGAACATTACTTCTTGAATCCTCGTTTAGTCGCGCGCTCAATGACCGGCGACATTTCGCTCCGGCACCTCTCTAGTGCACTGTATCGCAACTGCCGTGCGGCCTCTTCGACCGCCCAGCCGCGACGGCGGTCTAGCGATCGGACACCGGGCGTGCCGTCGCCGGGTCAACGATTTCGACATGTTGAACCAGGTCCGGCAGATCGAAGTCCAGGGGCCCCTCGGCCTGCGCGAGGCGCCCGTCGCGCATGACCATGGTCTGGTCGGCGATCTGGCTCAGCGCCGGATCGTGGGTCGCCACCACGGCGGTCACGCCTTCGGCGGCCACGATGTGGCGGAAGAGCAGCATGATCTCCAGGCCGGTGTTGCTGTCCAGCTCGCCGGTTGGCTCGTCGGCCAGCAGCACGTCGGGTCGATTGGCGATGGCGCGGGCGATGGCCACCCGCTGCTGCTCGCCCCCACTCAACTCGAACGGGCGGTGATCCGCGCGCGATTCCAGACCGACGAGGCGCAGCACCTCTCGCGTGCGCTCGCTCCACGTCGCCGACGGAGCGCCGGCCACGCGCAGGGCCAGCTCCACGTTCTCCCGGGCCGAGAGCACCGGCAGCAGAGCGAAGGTTTGAAATACGAACCCAAGACTGCTCCGGCGCACGGCGGCCAGCTCGTCCTCGCTCAATGTTCCGAGATCCGCGCCGTCGAAGAGCACGCGCCCCTCGGTCGGCAAGTCCAGGCCGCCGATCAGGTTGAGCAGCGTCGTCTTGCCCGAGCCTGACCGCCCGCGGAGGGCGTAGAGACCGCCGCGCGCGATGTCCCAGGTCGCGTCGGCGACGGCAGTCACCGCCGCGGCGCCCTCGCCGTAGCGACGCGACACGTCGAGCAGCTGCACGATCGGTGTCACGGCTTGGCATCGCTTCCGCCGCGCTCGCTGGAGGGGTCCGCCGGCCGCACCACCAGCCGTCCCTCGTCGGCGTCCACGTCCACCGTCGCGCGTCCCGAGATGCCCAACTCCTCGAGGTAGTCACGGGGAATCTGCAGACGGCCCGTCTCGTCGACGATCACGTATTCCTCGTGCGCCGGCTCGTCGGTCCCCGGCAGCCCCACGCGTTGCACGATCTCCGAGCTGGTCTGACCGTCGCGAATGGCCACCACGCGGCCCACGTGGCGCGTGACGTCGCGGTCGTGGG
>DAOUKN010000077.1:0-5150 GCA_034421255.1 Chloroflexota bacterium
AACCCCCAGGCGCCGGCCTCGCCCAGACCCGTGAGCACGGCGTCGGTCTCGATCTCGACCAGCAGGTACTGATCGAGCCGGATGGACTCGACGCGGCTGATGCGCATCGCCGGGACCGCGGGCGCGCGGCCTAGTCCCCGCCGCCGCGCGGCTTGGGCAGGAAGCGCATGATGGCGCCCGCGAGGTTGGAGAGCGGCATGCGTTGCAGCCAGACCTTGCCGGGCCCGGTGACGGTGGCCAGGAACAGCCCCTCGCCGCCGAAGAGCATGTTGGTCACGCCCTTCACTCGCTGGATGTCGTAGCTGACGCTCGGCTCGAACATCGCCAGGTAGCCGGTGTCGACCTTGAGCGTCTGCCCCGAGGCCAGGTCGTATTCCTGCACCTCGCCGCCGATGGCCGCGAACATGGTCCCCGGTCCGGTGAACTTCTGCATGATGAAGCCCTCGCCGCCGAAAAGGCCGGCGCCGAGCTTGCGGTTGAATGTGACCTCGAAGGTCACCGACTCCTCGGCCACGAGAAACGCGTCCTTCTGCGCAATGATCGACTCACCGGCGCCCAGCTCGATTGGGATGATGTTTCCCGGCGCTTCCGGCGCAAAGGCCACCATGCCCCCGCCCGAACGGCTGCTGAACTTGGTGACGAAGGCGCTCTCCCCCGAGATCACGCGACCGAACATGCCGCCGAGACCACCGGAACCGCCGGTGTTCATCTCGATGCTCTCGTCCATCCAGGCCATGGCGCCGGACTCGGTGAAGACGGTTTCTCCCGGCCCGAGCTGAATCTCGAGGTGCGGCGTGATCGTGCCCTTGATCTGATATTGCATGGCGGTCTCCTAGAGCCGTCGGGACGTGGTCGCATTGTATGGGTCGTGCGCCCCTTGGTGGTGGGTCAGTTACCGTTGCGCGCGGCATGCTGAGATCGTCGGCAGGCAACGCGGGAACGCCGGTGCGCCGACCGGCCGGCGCGGTGCGATACTGCCCCGCATGAGCCCATGCTCTGCGTCGGGCGGTGTTCGCCGGGCGCCTTTGATGGCGGACGTGCGATGACTCGGACCGGCGACGGCAACGCCAGCGATCCGGCGAGCCCCAGGCCCCCGGAGCCGGATACGCGCGATCTGGGTCCGCCCGACGACGAGCCGCCGCCCCAGCCGCCGCCCCGCCCGGTGCTGTTTGGCGGCGACATGCGGCTCATCCTGCGCCGCGTCGGCGCCTGGTTGATTGACTTCACCATCGCCTACTTCGTGGTGTACGTGGCGGTGTCCATCGCCGGCGTGGCGCCGACGCCGGAGGCCACCGCCGAATCCGATGTCACGGGTCTGGTGGTTTGGCTGCTGGCCGTGCCGTTCGTCTACCGCTGGGCCATGCAGTCGGCGCTGGGATACACGCTCGGCAAGCTGGGAATGGGTCTGCGCCTGGTGGACCGCGACGGCCGGCCCCCTGGGCCCATCGCGGTGCTCAATCGCGAGGCGGTGCAACTGATCCTCCTGTTTACCTGGCAGGTCGTCCCCCAGTCGGCGACGGAGCAAGTGCCGATCTTGACCACCCTGCTCATCCTCGGCCCGCTGGGCGATGTCTACGCGATGTTCCGCCGCCGCGATACGCGCGCCCTGCACGATCTGCCCGCTGGCACCCAGGTCATCCGCGTCGCCCGAGCCGACGCCTACGGCGCCTCGCGCGACGGCCCGCGACGGTATTCGTGAGTCCCATGCCGATCCGCGAGGCTTGCGGCGGGAGTCCCGCATGGCGCGGCTGATCGTCCTCAGCTGCGGCGTTCCCACGCCCATGCCGGGTCGGTGGGGAACGGCGTTCGCCCTGCAAGTCGGTCAGGAGACCCTGCTCGTCGATTGCGGCCCGGCGGCCACCCTCAAGCTCTATCAGGCCGGGCTGCGGGCCACCGATGTCAGCCGGGTGTTCTTCACGCACCTGCACTCGGACCATATGGCCGACTTTCCCTGCTTCCTCATGACCCGGTTCGATATGTCGATCGGCGGCGAGCCTCCGTTGCAGGTCTACGGTCCGCCGCCGACCGCGGAGTTCACCCGCAAGCTCATGGGTCCCGACGAGGGCCTGCTCTGGCTCGATGTCGTCGCTCGCACCAATCACGTCATGAGCATTGGGGCCTATCACAGCCGGGGAGGCGCCGGCGACCGCCCGCCGCCGGAGATGCAGGCCCACGACATCGAGCCGGGCCACGTCGCCGGCGGAGACGGTTGGTCGGTGTCGGCGGCGGAAGTGCGGCACGCGCAGCCCTATCTCACCTGCCTGGGATTCCGGTTCGAGACGGACGACGGGGTGATCGTCTTCAGCGGCGACACGCGCCCCGGTGACGAGGTGATCGAGTTGGCCCGAGGCGCGGACCTGCTGGTGATGGAAGCGGTCGCTCTGGCGGGTCGGCAGTGGGAGGGCTCGCGCACGGCCGAGTCCGACACCGCGGGCTGCGCCACGGTCGCCGCCGAGGCCGGGGTCAAGCGCTTGCTGGTGAACCACCAACCGCCCTGGCTCGCCGAGCCGCAGGCCCGCAGCCAGGCGATCAAGGAGATCTGCCAGATCTACGACGGGCCGGTGCTCTGGGGCGAGGAGTTGCTGGAAGTTGAGATTGGAGCCGACGAATGACGCCTGAAGTGACCAACGACTGGCAATCGCTTTCGCCGGTCTCCGGCGAGCCCTGGGCCTTCACCACCGGGCCGTGGATCGAAGAGGAGCCCGGCGTGGTGACCAGCCCGCCCCAGCCCGCCGACGACAGCCTGGCGATATCCACCGCCACGGCCTACCGCGACTTCGAAGCCGAGTTCGACTTCCGCTGGGAGATCCAGGGCTCGGACAGCGGCTTCGTCTTTCGCGGACGCCACGCGCGGCACTACTACCTGGTGCACTTTCCCTGCACCGGACAGCAATTCCGCGGCGCGCACTTCTGGGCCGCCATTTCCAAGGTGGACGCCTCGGGTTGGGCGCGGGTGTTGCGCACCGAGATCGTGCCGGGCATCCCCAGCGAGATCGGCCTGTGGCACACCGCACGGCTCGAGGTGCGCGGCCCCGAGATTCGGCTCTGGGTGGACGGACGACCCTTCCCCGTCGTCACCGACGATTCCTATGCCGAGCCGGGCTACGTGGGCCTCGAAACCTACAACGGTCGGGACCCGGACGAGGTCAAGGAGTATTTCGGCGACGCGCGGGCGCGCGTGGGTTCTGGCAACAGCTTCCGCAACCTTCGCATTCGCGGCGAGCCGGCGGACGCGCCGCCGTGGGACTCGTCCATCGCGCCGGGTCCGGGCTGGCGTCATCCGCTGCCGGACGCCGCCCACGGCGCCTATCAATACGTGTCCAGCCTGGTGCGCCTGGCCTCGGGCGAGGTGCTGCTGACGGTGTCGGCTTCGGACGCGCACACCACCGGCACACGGTCCCTCCTGCTGCTGCGCTCGCGCGACGCCGGGCGCAGTTGGTCGGAACCCGACGTGCTGCCGGACTCGCTGCACGGCGCGGCGCTGCACCCGCTCGCCGGCGACCGCATCGTCGCGTTCCTGATGCGGCACGACCCGCCATTCGACCTGTCGATCAGTGAGTCGACAGACGCCGGCCGCACCTGGAGCGAGCTTTCAGGCATCGGGTGCGTGCCGTTCGACGACGATCTCGACATCGCGCATGCGTATCTGTCGAAAGTTGTCCCGCTGCGCGACGGGACCCTGCTGCGCTTCGGCTACAGCGTGGCCGCGGGACCCAGCATGCACGGCGGGGTGACCCGCGACGGCTGGCGCTACGTCGGCGCCCCCGCGCCCGGGTCATTCAGCTACTGCGTGCGATCCACCGACGAGGGACGCAGCTGGTCGGCGCCGATTCGCGTGGACGGACCCAACCCGCGACCCGGCATGCTCATGAACGCACGCGAGACGGCCTCGGAGACTTCCGCCTGCGAGGTGGCGCCCAACCGCATCCTGGCGCTGATTCGCCCGGAGGCCTCTCCGTGGATGTGGGAGATGTGGTCGAACGACGGCGGCCGCACGTGGAGCCCCGCGACGCGCGGGCATTTCCCCATGTATGCGTGCACCGACGCCATGACCGCCACCGCGCAGGGCGCGCTGTTCATCGCCGGTCGGCACCCGGGCATCGGCGCGCAGTTGAGCCTGGATGGCGGCATGAGCTGGCAGGCCACGCGCATCGACACGCCCTTCTACGCCAACGGCGCCACGGTGGAGGTCGAGCCGGACGTGGTGCTTTACGCCTACGACGGCAAGTACTCCGACGCGCGAGTCCGCGCCCAGCGTCTGCGCGTGACGCCGGGCGGCCTCGAACCCGCGGACGGCTAAAGCCGGACGACGGACTCCGTCGCCGCCGAGCGATAGGCCGCGTCGATCACCCGCTGGACCTCGAGCCCGACCTCGCCCGGTAAGACATGCCCGTCCGGGCGCGCGATCCCGGCGGCGAAGTCCTCGATCAGCGGCAGGTCGTGCAGCTCCGGCGCCGGGTGGGTCTCGCGGCGCCGCTTTCCATTCTGGGTCACGAAGCACTCGTCGCCGCGCGCGTAGGGCACGTTGACATAGCCCCTGGTGCACCACACCTCGTAGTCGCCGCGCGCTGGATCGATGCCCCAGATCGATGACAGCGTGGCCTGGACACCGGAGTCGTAGTTGACGATGAGCGACAGCACGTCTTCCACGTCCCCGGCGAGGCGCCGCCGGTCGCTGAAGGCCGCCACGTGCCGCGCGGGACCCGCCAGCGAGGCGAATGTCTGCAAACGGTGGCTGCCCAGGTCCATCAGCGGGCCGCCGCCGCCCACGGCCCGCACCAGCCGCCAGGATTTCGGATCATCCAGCGGCGGGTTGTACGACGATGACGCGTTGCCGTGCAGCGCCGTCAGCTCGCCCAGCTCGCCCGAGGCCACCAGGTCGCGCACAAAGGCGTTGACCGGAATGAACTGGTGGTAGTAAGCCACGCCCAGCCTCGCGCCCCGTTGCTCGGCCCGCTCAACCATGGCGTCCGCCTCGGCCGCGGTCGACGCCATGGGCTTCTCGACCAGGACGTGCAGCCCGCGGTCGAGCGCCGCCAACGCCTGCGCGGCGTGCAGGTGCACCGGCGTCGCCACGTAGACTGCGTCCAGCGGGGCCTGCCGCAGCATCTCGTCGTAGTCGGTGAACGCCCGCGGCACGTCGAATGCTC
>DAOUKN010000078.1:0-9759 GCA_034421255.1 Chloroflexota bacterium
GACGCCGCGATATCCAATGTCTCGCAGCCGCCGCAGACCATCCGCGAGGGCCGCTGGCGAGGTCGCCTCGTGCCTGATCGTGTAGAGCGCCGCCGCCAGAGTCACCATCAGGCCCAGTACGCGTCGCTGGTGGGCTGCTCGATGATGATCTCGCGCAGGAACCGCACCGCTTTCTCCAGGCCCTCCCGCGGCGACATCAGCGCGTCCTCATGCTCGATGCTCAGCGGGCCATCGTAGTTCACCGTGCGCAGCGCCGTGACGATATCGCGCCACACCTGCGCCCCGTGGCCATAGCCGACCGTGCGGAAAATCCAGGCGCGCTCCGACGTATCAGCCAGCGACTTGGTGTCGAGCACGCCGTGCTTCCGCGCGACGGTGGGCTCGATGCGGGTGTCCTTGGCGTGAAAGTGATGCAGCGCGCCGGCGCGTCCAATGTCGAGAATCGCCTCCGGCACGTCGATGCCCTGCCAGAACAGGTGACTCGGGTCCAGGTTGGCGCCGATTTCCGGCCCCACGGCATCGCGCAGCCGCATCAGCGTCTCGGTGTTGTAGACCACGAAGCCCGGGTGCATCTCCAGCGCAATCTTGTGGATGCCGTGGTCGCGGGCGAACGTGGCGGACTCGCGCCAGTAGGGAATCACCTTGGACTCCCACTGCCACTCCAGGATCGCCGGATAGTCGGGCGGCCAGGCGTTGGTGACCCAGTTGGGATACTTGGCGCCCTCGTGGTCGCCGGGACACCCGGAGAAGCCCACGACGGTCTCGACTCCCAGCTTCTCGGCCAGCCGGATCGCGTCGCGTTCCTCGGCGATGTGGCGTTCGGCAAGCTCGGCGTTGGGGTGGAGTGGATTGCCGTGCATGGCCAGCGCGCTGAGATTGAGCCCGCGCGAGGTGATGGCTTCCTGGAACTCCGCGAGCTTCTCGTCGTCGGCCAGCAACTCTGCTGGGTTGCAGTGCTCATTGCCGGGATAGGCGCCGCAGCCGATTTCCAGGTCCTGCACGCCGATCGAGGCCAGGTAGTCCAGCGCGTCCGGAAACGGCAGGTCGCGCAGCAGCACCGTCACCACGCCGATTCTCATGGGGCGTACTCAATCTCGATGGGTGCCCCGCCGTCCGCGGCGGACTGGTTGATGGCCTCGAGGATCACGTCGCAGCGCCAGCCATCCTCGAACGTCGCGCCATAGGGCGCCACGTCGGAGTCGTTGACGACGGCGTCGAGCAGGTGATGGATTTCATGCACGAAGGTGTGCTCCCAGCCGATGATATGGCCCACGGGCCACCACCACTCGATGAACGGGTCGTCGGGCTCGGTGATCAGCTCGCTGCGGAATCCCGCCTGGGGGTTTGACGCCGGGTCCGGTCGCCAGTGCACCTCAAGCTCGTTGAGCTGTTCCAGGTTGAACCGGAGCGAGCCCTTCGAGCCGTTGATCTCGAACATGTTGGCGTTGCGGTTCCCCACGGCGAACCGGCTCGCCTCCAGAGTCCCGATGGCGCCGTTGTCGAACTCCAGCAGCGCGACGAAGGCGTCGTCGACGTCCACCGGACCGCGCTCGGCGGGATCCTCCGGCAGCGGTCGCTCCGACACGAACGTCTTGAGCCGTGCGTTCACCACGGTCGGCTCGCCGATCAGGAATCGCGCCAGGTCCACGATGTGCGAGCCCAGGTCGCCCAGCACCCCGCTGCCCGACAGCGCCTTCTGCAATCGCCAGACTCGCGGAAACTCCGGGTCCGCCAGCCAGTCCTGGAGGTAGCGCGCGCGAAAGTGATGAATTCGGCCCAGCGCCCCTTGCTCCGGCAGGTGCCGCGCCTTGCGCACCGCCGGGACGAAGCGATAGTTGAAGGCCGCCATGTGCTTCCCGTCAGCGCGCCGGGCAGCCTCCAGCATCTGCCGCGACTCCGCCGCGCTGCGTCCCAGCGGTTTTTCGCACAGCACGTGCTTGCCCGCGTCCAGGGCGGCGATGCTCACCTCGGCGTGGATGTTGTTCGGCCCGCAGTTGTCGATGAGGTCGATCGCCGGATCGGCAAGCATCTCCCGCCAATCGGCATAGGAGCGTTCGAAGCCATAGCGACCGGCCGCAGCCTCGGCGTCCGCGACCAAACGTGCGGCGACGCCTCTCAGCCTGGGCCGCGCGGGCGGCGGATAGG
This sequence comes from Chloroflexota bacterium, assembly GCA_034421255.1. GTDB lineage: Bacteria > Chloroflexota > UBA11872 > UBA11872 > UBA11872 > JAJECS01. The sequence continues at coordinate 2,146 of DAOUKN010000078.1, forward strand.
CCATGTAGGGCAGCGTGCGCCAGGCATTCACATGCGCCTGGCACATGAAGCCGGTGCCCACCACGCCGACGCCGATGTCGGGGATGCCGCTGAGATCGGTGCCGTCCGCCGCAGGCACCAAGCCCGCTTCGCCGCTCATGGATTCGAATCTCGACCGCCCGATAGCCGCACTCTAGCGGAACGCAGCCGCGCCCGTATTGCTATGCAGTCTCAGGCACGAATCAATGGCAGCCACCCGCCGGCTGGATCGTTGATGCGTTCAGCGCCTTGCGCCCCGCTAACCGGGGCTGTTGGGACTTCGTGCTATAAATCCGCGGCGCGTCGGCTAGGCGCTTCTTCCCGCGGTGGTCCCTTGAGGTCAATGTCCTTGAAGCCGCTCGCCTTGCTCGCCCTGACGGCGCTCTTGCTGCTTGCCTGCGGCGAAGAGGCGACGCCGGCTTCGGACGCCGAGCCCGGCGCGACGGCTGCTACGGCCAGCGACGAATCGGTGCAGACAGACACGTCGCAGCAGCCCTTCGTGATCGGCGCGTTGGACTCGTTGACCGGCGTCGGCGAGTCCTATGGCATTCCCTTTTCCCGTTCCAAGCTGCTGGCGGTGGAGGAGATCAACGCCGCCGGTGGCATCAACGGTCGCCCGCTCGAGATGATCGTGGAGGACTCCAAGTGCACCTCGGCGGACGCCATCACCGCCTACCAGCGGCTGACGGACGTGGAGGGCGTCAAGATCATCCTGGGCGCCACGTGCAGCGGCGCCACGCTGGGCATCGCGCCCCTGGCGGAGCAGGAGGGCGTAATCCTATTCTCGTCATCCTCCACCAGCCCCGACATCAGCGACGCCGGCGACTACATCTTTCGCACCGCCATCAACTCGCTGAAGGTCGGCGCCGACATCGGCAACTCGCTCTGGGTCGACGGGATGCGCACCATCGGCACGATCACCGAGGCCACCGACTACGCCGAGGGCGCGCGCCGCTCAGCGGTCACGCAATTCGAGAAGCTGGGCGGCGTCGTGGTCGCGGCGGAGAGCTATCCCTCCGACGCCATCGATTTCCGCACCCAGTTGACGAAGCTGCTCAATGCAAGTCCCGAGGCCATCCTGGTCGCCGCGCAGGGCGAGGTGTCCGGTGGCACCATCATCAAGCAGGTGCGGGAGCTGGGCTACGACGGCCCGATCTACTCCGAGATAGTTCCCACAGGTTCGAACGCACTCGACATCGCCGGCGAAGCGGCGACCGGCCTGAAAGCCGTTGTGCCCAACCCCGACCTGGAAACTGATATCGGCAAGGAGTTCCTGGCCAGCTTCAATGCCCGCTTCGGCGTCGCCCCCTGGCCCTGGTTTCAGGGCTCGGCCTACGACGGCGTCTACATCGCCGCCGAGTGCCTGCGGCAGACCAATGACGACCAGGATGCCAAGGGCTTTCGGGACTGCCTCTACGACCTGACTTGGAGCGGGGCCATCGGCGACGACTACAGCTTCGACGCCAACGGGGACATCGTCGGCGTGTCTCACGTCGTTATCGAGGTGCTGCCGGTGGCCGAGCGCACGGAGGAGAATCTGGGCTTCCGCATATTGGGACCGCCGGCCGTTCCGTAGTTACTCTTTGCTCGGTTAGCGGCGACCAGTGGCGCCGCGCCACCTTCTGCAGGCTGGTTCGACTGCTCGGCGACTATTCCCCAGCAGGTGGAAACGGGTCTCGCTCACTGAGCAGTGCCTGTGACTTGCGGATGGAAAAGTCCATCCTTACTTTGTTTCCCCACAGGCTCTTGATATGCGTCAGCACTGAGATGATTTCTTCGTGGTTAAGGCGATCCTCAAATGCGGGCATGCCGCTCTTGAAGCTGGGATCGCTGGGGCTTTCGAACTGCGCTCCGCCCTGGCTGACGATTCGGTAGAGGAGGCCGTCCGGGTGGTGCCAGGTGTGGCCGTCGCCATTGAGCGGCGGGGCAGGCAGGGTGCCGTCGTCGTTGGCAATGTGCCAGTTGGGTTGGCCTTCGCCCACGACCCCATGACAGACGGCGCAGTTTGCCGCGAAGATCTCTTGACCCGTGGGAGGCGCGGGCACCGCGACGACGGCGGCGGTTGCAGTTCCGCGATCGTCAGGCCCGCAGGCAACGAGCAGGGCCGCGACAAGAGCGCATACGGCGACGAGAGGCGCCCGGCGCTTCACGGACATGACGAACGAGCGCAGGCCGCGCGCCGTCGGCAAGGGCCTCCTCCGACAGGCTCTAGCTCGCCGCATCGAACCCGATTTCCTGGTAACCGCCGGTGCGCCTCGGCTCAGCACACCGTGCCGAAGTCATCGCCTTCGAAGATGCCGTTCTGGCGCTGCAGCTCGCGGATATAGCAGATGATCTGCTCAATCCCGTCCGCCGTGACCGTCGCGACCGGAGGCATGTCGCCGAACGTCCAGTGGTGTTGCCGTACTCCTTGAGTTGCCGCTCGGCGGAAGCTGAAATCCGAATGATGGCCCGGATGGTAAATCCGGTCGATGAGCGTCGGGCCCTGCGTGGTCCCCGCGGCCTTCGCGCCGTGGCAGAGCGCGCAGTTGGCGTCGAAGAGCTTCTCGCCCGCGAGGGCGGTCTCGGAAAAGGCGGGTCGCGTGTCAGCGACCGCCACGGCGTCGGCGACCTCAGCAGTGGCGGGAGTCGATTCCCCGGTCGGACTTTGCGGCTCCGCAGGCTCGCCGCACCCAACAACCACGAGCAGCACGATAGCCGCGACGAAACCGGAGACAGTCATCCGGCTTCCACGGGCCCCGATCATCGCCACCGCCATGCTGAGCGTCGCAAAGTCGCCGATAGCCGGCGCCACGCGGAGAAGCCCGAAGGACGAATCTCTGAACATGCGGCGTTGGTGCGCAACCAAAACTCACACCTTTCTTGAGGCTACCATCTCCTATGGCATCGACACAATAGCCATCTGCTAGCATTTCCTACATACTGCGCCCTGTTATAAATTTATCTTTATATGCATTCGTTCCACCGGATTGTGCCTATCCGAATTGACCTGGTAGTGTGTGCCCGCGCCATGCTGGGAACATGCGCAGTGGAAAGGGCGATGAAAACCGTGAATACAAACATGCTGCTGGGAAGCAAGGGCGCGGGCCTCGCCCTGATGGTGGGCGTCATCCTGGCGATCGTGGCGTCCTTGTTCTATCCCGGTGGGCCGTTCATCAACCCGGTGGACCAGTTGGACTTTGCCGCGGCGGTCGCCGCCTTGGGCGAGCAGCCCAACCTAGCGCACCTGATGACCATGCTGGTGATCGTCGGCATGCTGCTCCACATCTACGGCATTTGCGCCCTGCTCCGCCTGGGCAAGGGTGAGCGATGCCTGGGGGGCATTGCCCTGCGCACCGGGGTCTTCGCCAGCCTGTTCGCCTGGGGCATCTTCATTATTGGCCTGAGCCAACGACACATGGCGATCCACCTCATGCAACGCAGCGCAAACTCCGCCGAGTCGGTGGAAATGGCGCAGCAGTTCGAGGCGCTCGCCCTGGACAGTCAAATCAGCATGGCTGGTCTGCTCATGGGATTCGTGTGGATCTGGCCCATTGCGTCAAGCCTGGTCGGCCTTGGGCTCGTTGCTCGATTGGGCTCCCTGGACGTCTTCAAGGTCGCCGCTTACGGTTTTGTCGTCGTCGGCGCGGGCGGCATGATCATCTTCCTGCTAGCGCAGCACGCGTCCGGGCTCAACGTCACCAACCTGCTGATGGCCACCAACATCTTCCAGATGTTCGGCTCCATCTTTCTGTTCATCACCGGGTTGGGGCTGTATCAGGGTCGGAGTGGCTTCGTCCCCGATGAGGAGTCTGCCGGCTAAGGCGGCGGGATCGTCCGGCGGTCGGCTTTCGGCCGGGGCGGCGCTCTGGGACAATGCTGGCCGCAACAGGCATGCGGAGGTTGGTGCGTGATGTGGCGGACAGTCTTGGTCGCGTTGGTATTCGTCGGGCTGATGGCCTCGTGCGGCGAGGGATCGACGGGATCGTCGGGGTCCGCAGAGGGTGGGCGCTACGACGCCTTTCCCGAGGAGGTGGAGCTTCCCAAGGGTGAGCCTTGGGTCATCATCGCCACCAACCATGGGCGCATGAGCTTCGCGCTGTTCCCCGAAGAGGCGCCGCTGGCTGTCAGCAACTTCATCTTCCTCGCCAACGAGGGCTATTTCGAAGGCGTGAGCTTCCACCGGCTGATTCCGGGATTCATGGTTCAGGGCGGCGACCCCAGCGGCACGGGCACGGGCGGACCGGGCTACAGCTTTGAGATCGAGCCCCCGCAGCGGCCCTACACCCGCGGCGGCCTGGCGATGGCCAACAAGGGCACGCCCAACTCCAACGGCTCCCAGTTCTTCATCGTCCTGGACGACCTCACGAACCAGGAGAGACTGGCACCGGATTTCACGCTCTTTGGCCAGCTCAAGGACGACCACAAGCCCTCGGTCGCCACCCTGGCCAAGATCGAGGCGGTGCCGGTTGCCGAGGGATCCGACGGCGAAGGATCCGTACCGCAAGAGGAAATCAAGATCTTGTCGGTGACGGTGGGGGCCAAGTTCGACGACGGCTGCTCGGCCACCTGGTCCGCCTGCTAGGACGCTAAGAACCGGCCGGCCGACAGGCGGGCCTGGATTCATCGCGGACGGTCTTGGCGCCTGCGGTCAGCCCCGGGACGATTCGTCCCTGGAGCCGCCTTAGAGCACCGTCTTGGGCCGCTGCTTGGTCGGGTCGAAGAAGGGGACGCGAACTACCTCGGCGTCCACGACGCCGTCGTTTGGAAGCCCCACGTTGACCCGGGCGCCTCGCTTCCAGTGCGTGGGCGGCACGACCGCCAGGGCAATGTTCGACCCGACGTTCGGCGACCAGAAGGCGCTGGTGACATAGCCCACGTCGTGGCCGGTGTCGACGTCTTTGACCAAGTAGAAGTCCTCGTTGTACCAGGTGATCGGCTCGCCCCCGACCTTCAATCCCACCAGGCGCTGGGTCACGCCTTCCGCCTTGATCCTGGCCAGCGCGTCCTTGCCGATGAAGTCGCGCTTGTCCAGATCCACCTGCCAGCCGAGCCGGACCTCGTAGGGATTGTTCTCGATGTCCAAGTCCTGACCGTAGGACAGGATGCCGGCTTCGAGCCGCCGGATATGGCTGGGAGCGATGACCCGCAGGTTGAACTCCTCGCCCTGCTCCAGGATGTAGGGCCACACGTCGTCGGCGTGGAGCATAGCGTCGTGCAGGTAGATCTCGAAGCCGATCTCTGCGGAGAATCCGGTGCGCGAAATCGTCACCGCGTGCCCGTTCAGCGTGGCGTGAAGCAGGCCGTAGTAAGGGATTTGCCGCACCTGCGAGCCGAACATCTTCTCCATCAGCGGCGCCGACTTGGGCCCCTGGATCTGCACCGGGGCCACGTCGATCTCATTGATGGCGACGTTGTAGCGCGCGCCAGAGTTCACGCCCTGCGCCCAAAGCAGAACGTCGGAATCGGAGATGCTGAACCAGAACTCGTCGTCGGCCACCCGCAGCAGCACCGGATCGTTGATCACGCCGCCGTGCTGGTTGCACAGAATCACGTAGCGCGCCTGCATCGGCGGCAGCAGGGCGTGCACGTCGCGCGTGATCAAGAGATTGACGAAATCGGCGGCGTCCGGGCCCTTGACCTGGATCTGACGCTCCACCGCCACGTCCCACATGCTGACGTGCTGGGTGAGATAGCGGTATTCCTCGAGCAGCCCTCCGTCCTCGGGCTTGATATAGGCGCGCGGGTGGTACAGGTGGTTGTAGGTCGTGTACGCCCAACATCCCGCGGCCTTCGACAGGTGCCACCACGGCGACTTCCTGATGCGCGTGGATATGAGAATTCGTGCGTCGCTGTTCCCGCTCTGCCGCAGGTTGATGGGCACCCGACGCGGCTTGAGTCCGTCGATCACCAGCGTTTGCGTCACCTCGGGACCTCCAATCGCAATGGGCCACACCGCCGATTCGGCGTGGCGCCAAGGGGGACGGAACCGGCGCGGCTCACGCCTTCATCCGCCTGCCGTCCGGATCGTAGAGCGGATCGTTCGTCACCGTCGCGGGCAGTCGCTCGCCAAAGTAGAGGACATCCAGCTTCACTCCCACCTCGGCATGGCTGATCGGAAGGTAGCCATACGCGATGCCGCGGCCGATGGAGTGGCCGTAGTTCGCGCTGGTCACGTAGCCCAGCACGCGGTCGCCGTCGAGGATGGGCTCCTTGCCCGTGACCACGCGCTCGAGATCGTCGAGCGTGAGGCAGCACAGACGCCGCGTCAGGCCTCGCGCCCGGCAATTGCTGAGCGCTTCCTTTCCGATGAACTCGCCTTTGCGCATCCGCACCGCGAATCCCAGGCCCGCCTCGTATGGGTTGTACTCAGTGTGAATGTCGCTGCCCCACAGCCGATAGCCCTTCTCCAAGCGCAGCGAGTCGAACGCGCCGCCGCCCGCGGCGATCAGGCCCAGCGGCCGGCCCGCCGTCCAGAGTGCGTCCCACAGACGCAAGCCCTGCTCGACTGGCGCGTAGATTTCCCACCCCAACTCGCCCACGTAGGAGATCCGCAGCGCCAGCACGGAAACCCCGCCGACGGTTATCGACTTGGCGGTCATATAGGGGAACCCAGCGTCGCTCACGTCGTCCTCGCAGACCCGGCGCAACACGTCTCGGGCGCGCGGTCCCCACAGACCGACGCAGCAGCGCTCCGCGGAGGCATCCGCCACGCGCACCGAGCCGTCGTTCGGCAGGTGCGACCGGATCCAGTCCAGGTCGTGCGGCCCCGTGGATCCGGCGGTGACCACCAGAAACCGCTCCGGGCCGAGACGCGTGACCGTCAGGTCGCACTTGATCCCGCCGCGCGGCGTGAGCATCGGCGTGTAGGTGATCGACCCGACCGGCTTGTCCATCTGGTTGGATGCCAGGCGTTGCAGCGCCCCGAGCGCCCCGGAGCCGGTCAGCTCGAACTTCGCGAATGGGCTGAGGTCGAACAGGGCCGCGCGCTCACGGGTGGCCGCGTGCTCGGCCGCCACCGCGGGCGACCACTCGCGCGCCTCCCACCCGGCACGCGATGCGCCGGCGACGGTGAGCGAGTCGAGCAACTCCCGGTTGACGTCGTACCACTGCGGGCGTTCCCAGCCGGCGCTCTCGAAGAACACCGCGCCCAGCTCCCGTTGCCGCGCCGCGAAGGGAGTCAAGCGAATGTTGCGCGGGCTTTCCATCTGCTGCCGCGGGTGAATGATGTCGTACACCTCGCGGTACTGCTGCGCGGCGCGCTCGCGCACATAGGGGCGGCTCGTGGCGTGCGGGTGGAAGCGCCGGATATCGCCCTCCCGGAGGTCGACCGTTGGCTCCCCATTCACAATCCACTCGGCGACCGCCTTGCCCACGCCCCCGGCATGGGTGATCCACACCGCCTGGGCTGACCAGAACCCGGGCACCTCGGGCGACTCGCCGAGCACCGGAAAGCCGTCGGTGGTGAACGAAAACATGCCGTTGAGCGTTCGCGTCACGCCCGCGCCCTCCAGGCTGGGAATCACCTCGCGCGCCGCCGCCATCCCGCGCTCGAAGTGCTCCGGCGCAAACGGCCTCTCCGCCGGCGGGATGGGGCCCTCCGCGTATTCGCGGATG
>DAOUKN010000079.1:0-29808 GCA_034421255.1 Chloroflexota bacterium
AGCGGCAGCCGCACCCGGACCGCGACGGCGCCTTCGCGCTCCGGCTCACCAAACAGGCGCCCGGCCGCACGGCGGGCGCGGTGTGGAACTTCCCCGCCGGACGGCGGGGACGCGTGCAAGTCCGACTGCGCCTGGAACCGGGCGCCGGTCCGTTTCGTCTCAGCCTGACGGACCATTTCTCGACCCCATTCGATCCCCAGGACCAGTTCCACAACACCTTCAACGTCGAGGTCGCGGCGGAGGGCCGGATTGCGAGTGAGCCGTCGCTTGAGGTCGGGCGCTGGCACACGGTTGAGCTGGCCTGGGAGACGCACGAGGACCGCACCTGCCGCGTGTCGGTCGACGGTCGGCAGGTGGCCACGGTTCCGCAATTGCACGAGACGCTGGGGGTGAACTACCTGCGCGTCGTCGTCCTGTCAGACCTCCACGACCACGCCGGACTGTGGATCGATTCGGCGACGGTCGAGGTAGAGCCGTGAGCTACCAGACGGGAGAGATGTCCGGCTCGCACTGCCTCATACGGGAATCACGCAGAGGGCCGAACGCTCGCGTTCCGAGACCAGCCCACGCAGGCCAACGTCCAGCGTGGCCAGTTGCCCGTCATGTTGCATCGCGGCGGCCAGCAAGACAGCATCCGTGATCTGGCGGTATCCCTGGATGCGGGCGCCAATGGATTGCGGCAAATCAACTATGGATCGATTCAGTGGCCAAAAGCGGTGAGCGCCCAACTTTGTGAGGCGCTCCAAGACCGCCATGGCGTCAAGCGGGGTGACGCTGTGATCTACAACCGCCGGCGTACTGGAGACTCGGACAAATCCCGCCTCGGTGAGGAGGCATGTCGCCCAACCGTCGCGCCGGCGTTCCTCGAACCATTCTCTGGCGGCACTGTGATGCACGTGACTGGGCCAGGCGAGGGCTATCAGGACGTTCACGTCCAGCAGGGCGGTTACGGCCACTCATCCAACGACCGGTAGACGTCCTCGCTGGTAATGGGTTTGGCGTCGGCCGCCACGGCGAACACTGTCGGGTCGTCGTCCGTCCGCGTGGTGTAGGCGCTCTTGAACCCACGTCGCGCCAACTCCGAGACAGCTCTGCCCAGGCTGCTTCCGCTTCGCTCGGCCAAAGCCCGGGCGACCGCGAGGACATCGTCGTCGATAGTCAGAGTCGTTCGCATAAGCGCATCATCGCATCATTACATCAATTCGGCAAGTCGTTTGACGCCCGCCGGTTCCACGGCAGGTCGCCCACGACTCGCCAGCCGATGATTCCCGCCAGGCCGATCAGGATGGCCATGACGAGTCCCACGACCGCGTAGCCGTGAACGTCGAGCAGGAAGCCCACCGCCGGCGCCACGCCGAGTTGGACGACGGCGCCCGCCGTCAGCAGCACGCCGAGCGATCGGCCCACATAGGCCCTCGGGATCCGGTCGCCGATGAGCACCGACGGCAACACGGCCCCCAGTCCGGTGACCGAGGTCAGCATGCCCGCCAGGATGAACGCCGCCAGTCCAACGGGCAGCGTGAACAGCAGCCCCGCGCCCAGCGCTCCGAGCACCATCGCGTAGAAGGCGATGCCGCGTCCGGCGCGGTCCATCAGGCTTCCGCTGAGGAACGTGAGGACGGCGCGGGCGGCGCTCATGGCCGAGATGGCCGCACCCACGACGGCCGGCTCGAAGGCAAGCCCCTCGCCGGCGTAGAGCGGCAGGACCACGCGGCTCTGCCCGATGACCGGACCCGTGAGCAGCATGGCCAGCGCGATGATGGGCCAGACGGCGCGCGGCAGGCGCATCTCGCTGAGACCGAATGCGCGGGCCTGGCGCCGCGGTTGTGGCGGCGCCTCGGCGCGAATCAGCGGAAGCACGGCAGCGGCCGCGCCGAGGCTAAGCACGGCCGGCGCGACCAGCGCCGCGCGCCAGCCAAGGACGCCGGCTATGACGCCGGCCAGCGCCGGTCCGATGAAGGAGCCAACCTGGACGCCGGACATCACGCGCGAGGTGACGCGGCCACGCTGCTCGGCGCCCGCGTGCGCCACGGTGTAGGCAATGCCGCTGGCCATCATGAACGTGGCGCCCACCGTTCCAACCAGCATGCCCGCCAGAACAACCGGGAAGCCGGGTGCCACCGCCATCAGCAGCGTGCCGGCGCCGAGCGCCAGAGCGCCCGAGGCGATGGGCACGCGCGCCGGCAGGCGATCGGCGGCCATTCCGGCCGGAATGTTGGTGAGAATGCCCGCCAGCGCCTGCGCGGAGAAGATCAGTCCAAGCTGGGCGTAGGCGAGCCCGAACTCGTCGCGAATCACGATGAGCAAGGGGCCCGGAGCGGTAGCCACCACGGCCGTCACCGACAGGACGGCGAATACCGTGACGAAGTCGGCGCGTGGACGTGCCATGAGCGCGCGGTTGCGAGGGCCGGTCAGGGGTGCGGTTAGACCATGCTACGCCCGCGGGGCTGCCTGTGATGGGCGCGGGTGCCGAGGCAACCGTGCCGATGTGTAGTACAAAGGGCCAATCTTGGGGCTCTGCCCCGGCACGACGGGCAGCATCCCCCCACATGGTGAGAATCGGACGGCGTTTGCGTTGTCAGCGGCTGCACCCGGGATTCGCGACAACGCGTGGCGCCTGACGCGCCCGCCCGGATAGGCGCGACGTCCTCGGGGCGCACCCGATCGATACTCCCGCCGTCGCCCGACTACGCGGAGCTCAAACGCCGAGTCAAGGACGCGGGGCTATTCGAGCCGCAGCCGCGCTATTTCGCCTTGAAATTCGCGAGCACGGCCGTGCTCTACGCGATCAACATCGCCGTCGTGGTTGCGTTCGACCACCCAGTCGTCGTCCTCGTTGCGGCGGTCTTTCTCGGGTTTGTGTTCACGCACGTGGGGTTCCTGGGCCACGACCTGGCCCATCGGCAGATCACTCACCGGTCGCGCCTGGTCTCATCAGTTGGGCTCATCATCGGCAACCTGCTCATCGGCGTGAGCTACTCGTGGTGGACGGCCAAGCACAACCAGCACCATGCGACGCCGAATCACAGCGAGCAGGATCCGGACCTGGACTATCCGATGCTGGTCTTCGAGTCAGCGAGCATCAAGGACCGCAAACGCCGCTTCCATCCCATCATTGCCTACCAGGCCATTCTCTATCTGTTCCTGGGCTCGTTTCAGGCGTTTGGGATGCGGGCGCAAGCCGTGGCGCAGGTGCTGAGCGGCAGGTCCCCGCGCCGAGCGGCGGAGGGGCTGGCGTTGACGCTGCACGCGCTGCTCTACGTGGCGTTGTTGATTCAGATCGGCCATTGGGGATTGGGTCTGGCGTTCCTCTTCATCCACCAGATGACATTCGGGCTCTACAACACGCTGGTCTTCGCCCCCAACCACAAGGGCATGCCGATGATCGACGAGTCCAACCGCATGGACTATCTGCGGGAGCAGGTGCTCACGGCGCGCAACGTGACGGCGCATCCCGTGACTGACTTTCTGTACGGCGGCTTGAACTATCAGATCGAGCACCACCTGTTCCCGGCGATGGCGCGCAACAGGCTGAGCGCGGCGCAGCCGATCGTCGAGGCCTTCTGCGCGGAGCGAGCGGTCGACTACGCGGTGACCGGACCGCTTCGTGGACTGGTCGAGCCGCTGCGGCATCTGCATAGGGTCTCGGCGCCGCTGCGCTGAAATTTCTGAGCCGGCGGCCATCGGTCCGCTGGCCGCCGCCCCTGGCGCCTCAATTCGGCGCCAGGGGCTATTCCGGGCGTCCCGCTGGGAGCAAACCGGAGCGGCTCAGCCAGTGTCAGCCGCGGCGGTTTCAGTCGCGCCTGTTTGAGACTGACGCGGCTCCCGCGCTCGAGTCCAGGGCGTCCCGAGCGTCGGCAGCAGCCAGCGGTCGAGGCCCCAATAGCCGGCGACTTTCCACGCCATGATCAGCACGAGCGCCGCCAGCAGCAGGATCACGTTGGTGCTCGCCGTGCCCGCCAGCAGGAAGCTGACGTTCATGGTGAGACCAAAGAACGCCGCAATGGCGGTGAGCGCTCCCAGGATGAGCGCGATGCCCACGGCCAGCTCGCCAATCGCAATGAGCTTGGCGAACCAGGTATGCCACTCGTTGACCAGCATCGCGTCGATGAACTCGCGGTACCAATCGAATGCGATCGGTGGACGTCCTTGCTCAGGGATGCTGATCGCGCGCGTCCAATAGCCCTCGAGCGCCGCCCCACCGTCCATCCAGGCTGGACTTGTCACTTTGTGGGACGCCGCGTCGATCCACTCGTACCCCAACCAGATTCGCAGGGGTAGAAACAGCCACGACCACCTCGGGTTTTGCAGCAGGCTCTTCACCACGCGGGGCTCGTCGACCACGTAGGGTTCGTCCGACTTGCGTCGCAACACCGCGATCACTCCTTCCAGCCGTGGCGGCGCCGATGCCACCACCCCAATTCTAGTCCCGCGGCGTCGGATTCAATGTCAGAAACAACACTTGTGAGGCGCAGTAGCCCGATCGAAACCGACGGCGGACCGGCGGGTCTCGCGCCTAGGCCAAGAGGTCGCGCAGACGCTCCGAAAGGTCGGCCTTGACTTCCGGCTGCGGCTCCATGAGGCGCGCGTCGCGCAGGCTGCCGGCGATCGGTTGACTGTCCGTCACCAGGTGCGGATCGCCGCCTTCCTCGTTGATCAGCTCGATCAGGAGGCGCTCGACCAGCCGCGCTCGCACGCCGGCGTGCGCCGGGTCGTCCCAGAGGTTGTTCAGGTCCTCGGGATCGTCGTTGACGTTGTAGAGCTCGCCGTACTCGGTGGTGCCGTAGTGCAGCAGCTTCCAGTCCTCGGTGACGAGCATCTTGACCCGCTGCGTGATCGGCGCCGGGTGCGCCTTGCCCGTGCCCACAAGCTCCGGTATCCCGCTGCCGAAGATGGCGATGCGCTCGACGATGACCGCGTCGCGATGCGTCTCCGTCTCGCCGCGCAGCAGCGGGGCAAAGCTGCGGCCCTCCTGCCCCACCAGCGGGTCCGCGCCGGCGAGGTCGAGCCAGGTCGGTACGAAATCGAGCTGCGTCATCACGCCGGCGTGCACGCGGCCCGCCTCGACCGATGCGGGGTGCCGCCATAGCAACGGCACGCGGTTGACGCACTCGTAGGACATCATCGGCTTGGCGGCAATGCCGTGATCGTTGAGTCCCTCGCCGTGGTCGGAGCTGAAGATCACGTGGGTGTTCTCAGCTAGCCCCAGCCGCTCCAACTCGGCCAGCACGCGGGCGATGCCGTCGTCGATGAAGGTGGTCATGCCGTAGTAGTGGGCCACGATCTCGCCGTGGTGGTCGCCGTCCCAGCCGCTGGTGGTGTCGTATCCCTGGTAGGGCAGTCCGTCGCGCGCGTACTGGTACTGCGGCGGCTTGTCGCTCACGTCCTCGCGCGGCACGGCCGGGGGCATGTCCGCCGGGTCGTACATGTCGCAGTAGGGACGCGGCGGGGTGAACGGCTGGTGCGGGTCGTAGAACGACATCCAGAGGAAGAAGGGCCGCTCGCAGCCATGGTCGTTCAGCCAGTCGACGGTGCGGTCGGCGGTGCGGTGGGTGTAGTGCCACTCGGCGGGAACGGCGTTCTTCCAGCTATGAAAGGCGCCGGTGCGCGTCTCCAGCGCGTTCACCGGCTTCCACAGATCCAGGCCCTCGGGATGGTGCCGCTCCAACCAGACGCGCCAGTGGCCTTTGGGATAGGTGTGCGCGCCGAGGATTTCGACATAGTCGAAGCCGAAGTAGGGTCCATACCAGAGGCCGTCGTCGGGATCGACCGGCGCGCCGGGCGGCGGATGGTCCGGGAGCACGTCCTCATATTCGCCGCTCTTGAAGTGCGGCTTGCCGACCAGCGCCGTGGCGTAGCCGGCCTGGCGCAGCGAGTCGCCGACGACGGGAATGGCCTCGCTGAGGTTCACGTTGTTGAAGACGTGATGCCCGCGCTGGCTGCGGCCGGTAATCATGCTGGCGCGCGCGGGGGCGCAGATGGCGTTGGTCGGATAGGCGCGGTCGAAGCGCATGCCGTCGCGCGCGAGGCTGTCCATCGCCGGCGTGCGGATGCGCGGGTTGTGAATGCCCAGCGCGTCCCACCGCTGCTGGTCGGTCGTGATGAAGAGGAAGTTGGGCCGGGAGCTGTTAGCCAATTGGGGCCGCCTGGATGGGTCGCCGATCGCTCACCTTAGCCGTCCGGCTCGGCGGCGGCCAAGGACGGACCCGGCGCCTACGAACAGTGAGGTTCCCGGGCTGCGTGCAGCCCGGGCCAGCGGATGCGGCCAACGGCTCGATACATGGCGTTGTCCCATGGCACCGGCGCGCACCCGTCACCCCGGCGAATGCCGGGGTCCAGATCCGCCCGACACAGCCCAAGACCCCGGCTGGATTCCGGCGTTCGCCGGAATGACGGACGGAGGCAGTCTCTGAGCTTGTCGAAGAGTGTGGTGCGACAAGCTCACCACGAACGGTCTCGATATAGGCTCGCGAGCGCCCGCTAGTCCAGGTGCCAGACCTCGGGCGCGAAGAACATCTGGCCGTCTTCGTCGGTCAGCTGCTCGATGACGTCCTCGAACCACGCGCTCCAGCGGGTGTTGACGTCGTAGGACCCGATCTTGCCGAAGGCGGTGGCGACGTCGGGCTCGCACTCAGCGTAGGCGATGACCTGGAGCCCGCGCCGGAACAGCGAGTAGTTGGTGAAGCCCGACTCGCGGATGGCCTCCACCAGCTCCGGCCAGATTTCGTCGTGCCGGCGCTTGTACTCGTCCTCGGTGCCGGGCTTGATCTGAAAGGTGAAGCAGACCCGCTCCATGGGAACCCTCCGTGCGCTGTGATCGCCTGACGTGCCGTGCCGAGGCTACCGCGCGGCCGATTGACACGCCCGATGCCTGGGTAAGCGGAGTGTGGATTCCCCAGGGTCACAAACGAAGTGCAACACCTTTCGAGGGTGCTGCCATGCCGTGGGGCCGCGCGCGCGACGCACGGGTCCCGCGGTCAGCGTCGCCCGGTTCGGGCACCTACGCCGCCTCGGCTTCCGCCTCCTCGGTCCAGTCCAGCATCTCGGGCGGAATCTTCTCCAGGTCCAGCAGCGACTTGAGATGGTCGATGAAGAGCACGCCGTTGAGGTGATCGGCCTCGTGCTGCACCGCCTGGGCAAACAGCCCGCGCGCGTCCAGCGAGACGCGCGCGCCGTCGAGCTGCGTGAACTGCACCGTGACACCTTCGGCGCGAGTCACCATCGCGCGGAACCCCGGCAGTGAGAGGCAGCCCTCGACCATGTCCTTGCGCGCGCCGGCCAATTCGACCTCGGGATTGATCAACACGAACCGGCTTCCGGACAGCGGGTCATCGTCGTCCGGCGGCAGCTCCAGCACGAACAGGCGCGCGTGCACTCCGACCTGCGGCGCCGCCAGCCCAATGCCCGCATTTGCGTGCATGGTCTCGAACATGTCGCCGGCCAGGCGCGTGAGTTCGGGCGTGATCTCGGCAACCGGCGCGCACGGTTCGCGCAGACCGGGGTCCGGTATTTCAAGAACTCGGCGGATCACCGGGCCATACCGGGAGAGCAAGCGGGCGAGTCTAGCAATGGCCCCTATTGGCATCCGGCAGCGCCGGCGCTACCTTGAACTGGCGCTCCCGGCAACGGCAACTCTATCCCCGTACCTATCGGCAAAGGCGGCATGACGTGAAAGACCCCCGCACGCACGACGTGGCCAGCTCCTACGCGCTCTGGGAGCGCGCCAATCGCATCATTCCCGGCGGCTCGCAGCTCATCAGCCGCCGGCCTTACGCCTTCTCCAACGGCTTTGCCCCGGTGTACGCCGAGCGCGGCAAGGGCTCGCACATCTGGGACGACCAGGGCGTGGAATATGTCGACTACGGCATGTCGGTGACCTCAGCCATCCTCGGATACGCCGACGACGTCGTGGACGACGCCGTGATCGAGCAGATCGGCAAGGGCGCGACCTATTCGCTCAACAGCGAGCGCGAGATCGAGCTGGCCGAGCTGCTCATCGAGCGCATCCCGTGCGCCGATATGGCCCGCTTTTCCAAGGGCGGCGGCGAGTCCTGCGCCATCGCCGTGCGCATTGCCCGCGGCGCCACCGGCCGGGACGTGGTGCTGTTCAGTGGCTACCACGGCTGGCACGACTGGTACCTAGCCGCCGGCCACTTGCAGGAGGGCGCGTTCGATCCCTTCGCCCTGCCGAACATCCGACCCACGGGAGTCCCAAAGGCGCTGGAAGGCACCGCCATTCCGTTCCCCTGGGGCGAGTTGGAGCCGCTGGAGCGGCTGCTGGAGCAGCATCGCGGCGAGGTGGCCTGCATCATGATGGAACCGATCCTGCTCGCCATTCGCCCGCCCGAGGGCTATCTGGAAGGCGTGCGCGAGCTGGCCACCCGCGAGAACGTGGTGCTGATCTTCGACGAGGTCACCACCAACTTCCGCTACGGCGCCAACGGCATCCAGGATTTCGTGGGCGTGGTCCCGGACCTGGCGTGCTTCGCGAAAGCCATCTCGAACGGCTACGCCATGGGCGCGGTGGTCGGCAAGCGTTGGGTCATGGAGCCGGCGGCGGACATGTTCGTGAGCAGCACCTACTGGAGCGACCTGGTGGGCATCACGGCGGCCATCACCACGCTCACCGAGATCGAGCGCCGCGACGTGCCGGGACAGCTCGCGGACTTCGGCGAGCGCTTGCAGTCGGGCATGCAGGAAGTGCTGGACGAGGTGGATCTGCCGGTCAAGATCTCGGGCATGCCGGCGACTCCGGGCATCACCTTCACCGATCCGTTCGACGCCGATGAGTCCAAGAAGCTGAACGCGCTGGTGGCGCAGGAAGCCGCCAAGCGAGGCGTCTTGTTCAACACGCATCCGCGCCACAGCTCGGCGCACGACGACCGCGATCTCGGCATCACCCTCGAGGTATTCCGCGAGGCGCTGCTGGTGACCAAGGACGCCATCGGCCGCAATACCGTGGACGACGTGCTGGAGGCCAGCCTTGCGCCGGCGATCATTCCGCGGCCCACCGTGAGGCCAAGCGATTCGGGATGACCGCCGAGGATTGGCCGCCGCTGCCGGAATCCATCCAAACGCCGCGGCTGCTCCTGCGGCGCTATCGGCTCACCGACGCGGATGACGTATTCGCCTACGCACGCGACCCGGAGTGGGGACGCTTTCTTGCTCACGAACAGCCCTACGAGCGGCGTCATGCCGAGGCCTTTCTGGCCGAGCGCGTCTTGGCGAAGTGGCGCAAGAACCCTGCCTGGGCGTTTGAACAGGAAGGACGGGTCGTTGGAGGGTTGAGCTTGTGGCTAGCTCGACGGAATCGGCGGGCGGAGATTGGCTACGAGTTGGCCCGGTGGCTGTGGGGCCGCGGCCTTGCCTCCGAGGCTACCGCGACGGTCATCGACGAGGCATTTCGACGGCTGCCGATCCGCAAGGTCACCGCAACGGCAAGCGCCGGCAACGTCCGGTCAACTCGACTGCTCGAACGACTCGGCATGCAGCGCGAGGCACTGCTTCGACAGCACTGGGTCCATCGCGGCGAATCCCTTGACGAAGTTCGGTACGGGCTGCTCCGCGAAGAATGGCACGCGCCGGCCGGCGCCGCTCCCGTCGAGCGTGGCGCTCCCGCATGACGGCCGACGATTGGCCGCCGCTGCCGGAGACCATCCAAACGCCGCGGCTGCTCCTGCGGCGCTATCGGCTCACCGACGCGGAAGACGTATTCGCCTACGCACGCGACCCGGAGTGGGGGCGCTTCATGCCCCCCGTCCCGCGGCCCTACGAGCGACAACATGCGGATGTCTTTGTGGCTGGCCAGGTGTTGGCGAATTGGCGGCAAGAGCCTGCCTGGGCGATCGAGCACCAAGGGCGGGTGGTCGGCAGGGTAAGGCTGCGTCTGGCGCCGCGGCATGGGCGGGCGGATCTCGGCTATTCGATCGCTCGGTGGCTATGGGGACGCGGCCTCACCACCGAAGCCGTGTCGGCAGTCATCGACGAGGCATTCCGATGTCTGCCTCTGCGCAAGATCGCCGCGGGCGCAATCGCCGAAAACGTCGGGTCGATTCGAGTCATGCAGAAGGTCGACATGCAGCGGGAAGGAGTGATGCGTCAGCACTGGGTGTGCCAAGGCCAGACTTGCGACTCGGTGCACTACGGCCTGTTACGCGAAGATTGGGAGCAGCGGGTGGCCGCCGCGCGAATCGAGCGGCGCACGAAATGACCGCCGACGACTGGCCGCCGCTGTCGGAGTCGATCCAAACGCCGCGGCTGCTCCTGCGTCGGTATCGGCTCGCCGACGCGGAGGACGTGTATGCCTATGCGCGGGACCCTGAATGGGGACGGTTTCTCCCTGGGATCCCCGAGCCCTACGAGCGCCAACATGCCGACGAGTTCGTCGCCTCGCACGTCCTGAAGGACTGGCGCACCGAGTCCCACTGGGCGCTCGAGCACGAGGGCCGCGTGGTGGGACGGGTCGGGTTGACTCCGGAGCGTCGGCACCGGCGGGCGGAGCTCGGCTACGAGCTGGCCCGGTGGTTGTGGGGCCGCGGCCTCATGACCGAAGCCGCGTCGGTGGTGGTCGACGAAGCGTTTCGCAAACTCCCGCTCCGCAAGATCCTCGCCCACGCAATTGCCGCCAACATCGGCTCGACGCGGGTGATGGAAAAGGTCGGCATGCGGCACGAGGTAACGCTGCGCCAGCACTGGGTCTTTCACGGTCGGGCCTACGACGCGGCGAACTACGGGATATTGCGGGAGGAGTGGGAGCGGAACGCGAGCGCGGTGGACGAGACCTGAGCCGATTCGGAGTCAGGGGGCCGAACCGCAGCCTGTCATTTCGAGCAGAGCGAGAAATCTAAGGGGCAGGGAGGAGGCGCAACGTCCTTAGATTCCTCACTTCGTTCGGAATGACGAAACGGGTTCCAAACGACCAGTCGAGAACGCTGTCGACTAAATGAACACCCCGAAGATGTCCGCGAAGACCAGCCAATACCAGATGAGGTAGGCCCCGGCGCCGAGCATGAAGAACGAGCTGGCGCGGTGGACGTGCGGCAGTGCGCCGCGCAGCCAGCGCGAGATCGCGTCGCGGAACAGCGCCGCGCCCAACGTCACCGCCACGATCACGACGCCCATGCCGAGCGAGTAGGCCACGTATTGACTGAGGGACTCGAAGAATCCCTCCGTTGCGAGCGACCCACCCACCACGACCATGAAGATCGGCAGCGTGCAGCTGAGCGATCCGACGGCGTAGGCGATGCCGAAGACGAACGCGTTGCCCAGGTTGCGGCGCGGCGTCACCTGGATGCGGCTGGCCGCGAGGATGCCCACATAGCGATGGGAGACCAGCAGAAAGGCGCCGAACCCCACCATCGCGATCCCGATGACCAGTCCCAGGTAGGGGAAGACCTCGCCCAGGGCCGAGCCGCCGGCGGACACGACCGCCCCGAAGGCGACGAATATCAGCACGAAGCCGAGGGTGGCCGTGATGGCCACGCCAAGGGCACGGATCAGGCGCAGCGGCGCCGCGATCTCGTTGTAGCCGGCTTCCTCGGTGCCCAGCTGATAGGCGATGTAGGAGGGCAGCATGAAGAAGCCGCACGGGTTGACGCTGGCCACCAGTCCGGCCGCGGCCGCAAAGCCGATGGGCAGCGTCCCCGCAAAGTCGGCCACGGCGGCTTCCGCGTTGCCCTGGATCGAAACCAGGACGCCAATCAGCGCCCCGACCACGGCGGCCGGAATGGCATAGGCCAGGATCGCCGCGCCCTTCGGGCGCTTGCGCGGCTTCGACATCGCCGCCGAGGCGTCGCCGGCGCTCATTGCCCAGCCTCCGAGGCCTCTTCCAGCTCGGCGACCAGGTCGAGCAGGCCGTTCTTGTCCAGTACGCCGTTCCAGGTGCGGACGACGGTGCCGCGCGGAGTGATGAACACGGTGGCCGGCATGCCGAGAATGCGGTACTCGATCAGGATCTTGTTGTGGAAGGTCGTCCCGAGCGGATAGGTGATTCCCAGCTCCGACATCAGGCTGACGGCGTCTTCGGTGGAGCCGAGGTTAACGAACGGGCCGACGTCCACGCCGAAGAGGATCACGCGGTCCTTGAACTCTTCGTACGCCTCCTGAAACTCAGGCATCTCACGGCGACACGGGGGACACAGGCCGGCCCAGAAGTTGAGCACCACGGGCTTTCCAATGGCCAGGATGTCGGCGAGCGTCATGGACATGCGGCCCAGGGAATCGCTGGGCGCGTAGTGCTCCCAGGTGAAATCGGGAGCCGTCATCCGGTCGCCGGCCGGGAAGCTCCGGACGTCGGATTCCGATGTCGAGGATTCTTCGGGTTCGGGAGTGGGCGTCGGCTCGGGGACGGGCGTGGGCGTCGGCTCAGGGGCGGCCGTGGCCGTCGGCTCTGGCGCGGCCATCGTCGCGGCAGCCGTCGCCGCGGGCGTTGCCGCGGGCGTTGCCTGCGGAGTCGCGGCAGCCGTAACTTCCGCCTCGGCGGCGACCTGCTCATCGTCTTCAGCCTCGCCACACGCCGCCAGCGCGGTCGCGGCGACCACCGCCCCGCCGATCAACAACCGGCGGCGCGACATCCACCGCACCGGCATCACCCTACTCACTGTGCGTCCCCCTCCGGGATTCGTTCTATCCAATAGTGCCTGGTTCGCAGGCTCGCCGTCTCAGCCGATCCGCCGGGCATTCGCCACAACCGATACGTGAGATTACGCCCTGCGACGTTCCTGTTCAGAGAGGAATACGTAGCCGGGCGGCGATCGGTGCTCGCCGGACCGTGGGTATATTCACAGACATGCGCGAATCCGAGCCGGCGGAAGCGATTTCGACCAGCGACGCGGGAAGCATGATGGACCCAACGCCCGTACTTCCCCTGCGTCTGCGCGTCGCCATTGCCGGCGTATCGGTTGCCCTGCTCCTGGCCTTCATCGTCGTGATGGCGTTGGCGTTGCGCGGTCAGACCGGCCAGGGACAGTTCGGCATATTCGCCACCGGGCGCACGGTGGATCTGGACCCGCGCCCGGCGCCCGACTTCGTGCTGACCACCTACGACGGGGAGCAACTGCAACTCTCCGACTTTCGGGGGCAGGTCGTGCTGCTGAACTTCTGGGCGTCCTGGTGCCCTCCCTGCCGGGTGGAGGCCCCGGTGCTGCAAAGCGCCGCCGAGCGCCTGGGTCCAGACGGGCTGGTCGTGATCGGCGTCGACGTGTGGGACGACGAGGCGCAAGCCCGGGCCTTCCTGGACGAATTCGACATCACCTACGCCAACGCCGAGGACACCACGCGGTCGATCCCCGTCGAGTACGGGGTGACGGGGCTGCCGGAAACGTTCGTCATCTCGCGGACCGGCGTGCTCGTGCGGCGCTGGGTGGGTCCGATCGACGACGAGCAGCTGGCCGACCTGGTGGCGCCGTTGCTGGAAGGAGCCTAGCCAGTGGACGGAGCGCTGGCTTCAGTCGTCGTTGGACGCCTCCGTCGACGGCGTCTTTCGCAAGGCAAACCGCGCCCGGCCGCCGCGTTCTTCAATGGTCAGCGTGTGTCCGCTCAGCACCGCCGCCGCTTGGGCATCGGCGGCCAGGATGGGCCGGTTGTCGAACGTCACCGTCTTGTCACCGTCCAGCAACTCGTCGGACTCGAGCCGCACGTCCAACTCCCCGGCCGCGTTGCGAAAGGCATGCGCGCGGATGACGCGTTTCTCGGCAAGCGCCGCGTCGTCGACAGCGGCGCGCAGAGCGAGCGCGGCCTGATGCGTGACCACAAGCATGGTTTGTTGGCACGGTACCGCAGGCGGTACGAGGGGGCGCCTTTTCAGTTTCCGATTGGGCCGGAGCCTAGTCGTCGGTGGCCCGCGGATAGGCCCGGATCAAGACCGGAACGACGGGAGGCCGACCGGGGGTGGATTCCCGCCTCCGCGGGAATGACGGACCTTGAGCGACCGGGTGGCGATACCGATGAAATCAGGGGGCACTAGTGCGCGTGATGACGGCCAACCTTCGCAACGCCGACCGCGTCGACGACGGCCAGTCCTGGGAGAGTCGGAAGGATGTCTGCGCGCGGGTGATCGCTGCGTGCGCACCAGATGTCCTGGGTGTGCAGGAGGCGACCATCGAGCAGGTGGAGTGGATCGCGGACGCGCTGCCGGGGCATGCGTGGCATGGGCTGCGCCAGGACCCGCATGGGCATCCTCGAAACGCGATCTTCGTCCGCCGGTCCCTGGCGGTTGTGGACCGGGGCGGGTACTGGCTGTCGTCCACGCCGCACGTGCCGGGGTCAACCGGTTGGGGCGCCAAGTACGCCCGCCACGTCAACTGGCTGGTGCTTGCGGACGACGCAGGGAGGGAATGGCGGGTCTCCAACACGCACCTCGACCACGTCAGCGAGCAGGCTCGGGCCGGCGCGGCGCGGCTGCTTGCCGAGGACGCCGCCGCCTGGCCGGATGAAACGCCCCAGGTGCTCATGGGCGATTTCAATGCCGGCGCGGGCAGCGCGCCCCTGACCACGCTGGAAGAGGTCGGCTGGCGCGATGCCTGGACTGGCGCAAACCCGGACCAACCGGACTCAGGTCCGACACGACACGGCTTCGGCGACCCGTCGGCAGCCCATCCGCAGCGTATCGACTGGATCATGCTCCGTGCCGCTGCGAGCGTGGTCGCCTGCGAGGTCGTGCGCGACCGGCCCGACGGCGTATGGCCATCGGACCACTACTTCATGTGGGCCGACGTCGAGGCGGTGGGTTAGTCGTATAGCTCGCTGACGGCGACGACGCTGCCGCCGTCGGCCGCCGAGCGATACGCCGCGTCCAGCAGCTCCACGCTCCGCAGGCCGATCGTCCCCGGCGATCCATTCGGCGCGCGCCCCAGGCACACGTCGACCAGGTTGGCCGCCGTGGTGAAGCGCGGGTAGGTGTCGTCCGCGTTGGGAATGCTCACTTCCTCGGTCGGACCGTCGTGGCGGGTGATGGTCAGGTGGCCCTTGATCGCGTCGAGCAGGACGTAGCCGTTCTCGCAGTAGATGCGCACGTCCAACTGGCCGGCGTCGCCCGTCGGCATGTTGCCGGTACCGGCCACGACGCCCACGGCGCCGCCCTCGAACTGCACGGTCATCGCGTCAACCAGGTCCAACGGCAGGTCGTAGTTGTTCATCACCGCCGACACGCGCTCAGCGCGCAGGCCGGAGACGAAGAACATCAGGCCCGACGAGTGGGTGATTTGCAGGTGGCCCTCACCGCCGCCGGAGGCCTTCGGATCGTTGTAGACCGCGTCCGGACCAACGACCTTCCAGTCGAACACGGGGCGATAGGCCTCGGCGTTGCCGCGCAGGAACTCGATGATCATCGAGGCGTAGGCGTTTACCACGTGCTGCGGCTCGCCAAGCTCCCCGCTGGCGATGACCTCCCGCGCGCGCTGAGCCGTGCGGGTGAAGTGCCAGGGATAGCCGATGATCAGTTCCCGATCCGCCGCGGCGGCCCGGTCGACCAGGTCGCGCGCGTCGGCGGCGGTGAGCGTCATGGGCTTTTCGAGCATCACGTGCCGCCCCGCGTCGAGGCAGGCGGCCGCGACCACATGGTGCGCCGCGTGGGCCACCGCCACGATCACGCCGTCAAGCTCCTCCTCGGCGAGCAGATCGTTGACGTTGGTGTAGGCGGCGTGTCCGGGAAACGCGTCCGCCGCCTTCTGGAGACGCTCGGGGTTCGCGTCGCAGATGGCGACGAGCTCGGCCAGCGGGTTGTCTCGCAGGCCGGGAATGTGGGTATAGGTCGACCACCAGCCGGTGCCAATGACGGCGATGCGTGCACGCTCACTCGACATGCTCAGGTCCTCGAATGGTTTTCCGAGACGCATCGTACGCCGCGCGTCAGCCGGATTCAGCCCGGCGGCTCCTGCCCCGCGCAGGCACGGGCGGGCTTGCGTTCGGCGGACACTTCCGAGACGCCGGGGGCCCTGGCATAGCCCGTGAGCTCGACGTAGCCGTAGCCCACGGTCCGGCCATCTTCAATTATGTCAACCAGGCCCTCCCAATAGATGTTGCCCGTGCTGTGCCGGGTATCGAGCTCCTGGTCGGCCACCACGGGCTGCACGAGCACGTCCAAGCCCAGGAGCGGAATCAGCACCCGCCAGGCCGCGGGATAGGTCGCGCCGGATCTGGGGCTCATCCAGATGCCGAGCGGAATCGCGGTGAAATCATCGCCGGTCAGATGCAGCGGCCGCCCCTGGCCGCTGAGGGTGGCGTAGGCCAGCACCAGCCGTCGGCGCTCGTCCCAGATCTCGGTGAGCATAAGGTCGCGGCCGTCGTCGAACCGCAGGCTCATCCAATCCCATCCGCCCGTGCTCACGGAAATGAAGTCGCCCCATTGATGGTCGAACCAGGCGGTCCCGCTGACGCCCACCTCCCCGCCTGCATCGACAAGCCGCCCGGTCACCTTCATCCGCGGGTAGGAGTAGTAGTAGCTCCAGCCGAGCGGACCGAAGTCGAGCAGGCCGTCATGGTGCTCGACGGCCGGATACGCGGGATCGAACTCGAGGCTCACGGCGTAGCCGGGCATGTCGGCGTCGATTGTGAACCGGTCGCCGTCGAACGCGAGCCACCAGCCGTCGACGCATAGGTCCAAATCGTCGGGAGGCCCGGCGCTCAGGCCGAGGGCGGTGCGCTCGTCGAAGACGACGCGGTCGCCGGCGGGATCGGTGATCGCGAAATGCGCCGCGTAGGCCGGGGGACCGCCGCCGCGCACCCCTTGAAAGATGACGAACTCGAAGCCCAATTCGCGGCGGTCGCCCGTGGTCAGCCGGCCGGTGAAGTACCACCACTCGCTCAGGTTGTCGTGCGGCGCCTCGTCGGCGGGCAAGTCGATGGGCGGGAAGGTGCGCTCCTCCGTGCTTGGCGTCGGCGCGGCCGCCAGCGGCGTCACGGCTTCGCCGCAGGCGGTGGCAAGTGTCGCCAAGACCAGAACCAATCCCGCTAGCGAAGCCATTGCATAGCTCGAGCGGGCGGAGGTATCGCGGGGGAATCTCTGGCGCTTCCAGGTCGTATGGCCGGTGGATTCCCGCCCCGGATCGAGTCCGGGGCAGGCTCTTCGCGGGAATGACGGAACGGGTATTAGGCAACGGCGTGCCAACCGGACCCAGCGCGTCATCGCGGAAAGAGCCGCGGAGGCTCGAACAGCCAGGCCGGCGCCCACCAGTTCCAACGCCCCAGCAGCCGCATGGTGGAAGGCACCAACAGCGAGCGCACGATGGTGGCGTCGACGAAAACGGCAACCGCGGCGCCGAGCCCGATGGCCTTGACGAGCACCACGTCGGCGCTGGTGAACGCCAGGCTCACCACGATCACCACCAGCGCGGCGTTGGTGATCACCCGACCGCTGCGCGCCAAGCCCTGCGCGACGCTATCGGCGTTGCTCAATCCCGCGTCGCGGCCCTCCTTGATCCGCGAAAGCAGAAAGACCTCGTAGTCCATGCTCAGCCCGAAGAGCACCGCAAACAGGATGATCGGCGCCGTGGACTCGATGAACCCCAGCGGCTCGAATCGCAGCACGTTCTCGAGCCAGCCGTCCTGGAACACGAGCACCAGCGCGCCAAAGCTTGCAAGCAGGCTGAGGACGTTCATCACCACCGCCTTGAGCGGCAGCACCACGGAGCGGAACTGCGCGACGAGCGCCACGTAGGTCACGAGCAATATCAGGCCGACCGCTCGCGGAAAGTCCCCATAGAGTCGATCGACAAAGTCGCCCAGGCTGGCGGCCCCTCCGCCGACCAGCGCGTCCAGCCCGTTGGCGTCGCGGTAGTCGCGGATGGCATGCACCAGCTCTCGGGCCTCGTCGGACGTGGCGGACGATCGCGGCTCGACCACCATCAGGACAGTCCGATCGTTGGTCAGGCCCTCGACGGTGGCGGCGCCGAAAGCGTCCGCAATCGCCGTGGGATCGCGGTAGAGCAGCTGGTACTGCTCCAGCGTGATGCGCGGATCGATGGTCACGTGGCTATAGACCCGCGCCACGCGCGGGTCTGCCAGAAGGGCCTGCCCCATGGCGTGCATGCGGGCAATCGACTCGGGCGCGAGCGCTGGAGCGTTCAGCCGGGTCACGATGGCAAGCGGGGCGGGCTGGCCGTGACCGAACTCCTCGCTCATGGCGTCGTAGGCCGCGCGCGCGGGGCTGTTGGACCCGAGCACCGAGGCGTCGGCGCCGCGGATGCGCACGTGGAGGAACGGCACGCCGAGGAGAATCAGCAGCACGCTCACGGCCAGGAACACCGGCAGCGGCCGCCGCATGACGGCGTGCGCCAGGCGCGTCCATCCGTCGCGCACTCTGAATCGGGGGCTCGGCACCGCCCAGCGGTTCACGTTGGGGCCCAGCTCGGCCAGGATCGCCGGGACCAGCGTCAGCGCCGCCGCCACGGCGATGAAGACCGCGATGGCGCCGCCGATGCCGATGGACCGCAGCATCATGAACTCGAAGACGCTGAGCGACGCCAGGCCGACCAGCACCGCGAGGCCGGAATAGACCACCGCCCGACCCGCCGTCCGCATCGTCACTCTCACGGCATCGTTGACCTCCCGGCCCCGCCGGAGCTCCTCGCGAAACCGGCTCACGAGAAACAGCGAGTAGTCGGCGCCGAGCCCAAGGCCGACGAGGGTGACGACGTTGAGGGCAAACACCGAAAAGCCCGTCACCTGGCCCACCACCCACACGGCGGCCAGCCCGAGCACGACGGTGGCGCCACCGGCGACCAGCGGAATCGCCGCCGCCACGATCGAGCCGAAGACGAGGATCAGGACCACCAGGGCGAACGGGCCGCCGATCAGCTCCGCGCGGCGCAGGTCGCCCTCGCTCAGGGTCTGGATGTCGCTGTAGAACACGGCGGAGCCGGCCACATGCGTTTCCAGCTCGGGGGTCGCCACAAGCTCGCGAATCGTGGGCACGAGATGGTGGGCGTCTTCGAGATCGGAGCTGATGAACACGGTGGCGTAGCCCGCGCGTCCGCTCGGCGCGATCTGGGTGAAGTTCTGCCAGTGGGGAATGACCGCCACCACTTCGGGCAGCGCGGCCAGCGGCTCCAGGGCAGCCGCGGCCGCGGTGATGAATCGAGGGTCGGTAGCGTCCAGATCATCGCTGCGAAAGAGAACCTCGATCGGCGTGCCGGGGTTGTCGAGGTCGTTGGACAGCCGCTCGAGCGCCAGTTCGGCTTCAAGTCCCGGCGCCGAGAATCCCCCCGCGCGGAGGACCGATCCGACCTGCGTGGCGGCGACCAGCGCGAACGCCGCGACGACGATCCATAGCCCGATGACCACCCGGCGCCGGTCGATCACCCACGACGCGAGGGTGTCCAGCATCTAGCGCATGCGGGCCCCGGCATGCAGGTTCGGCAGCACGCGCCGGGCGCCCGTCACTGGGTCCTCCATCACCCGAGCATCCACATCGAACACCCGTTGCAGCAAGGCGGAGTTGACGACGTCGCGCGGCGGGCCATCCGCCACGATCCGTCCGGCGCTCAGCACCAGCAGCCGGGGAAAGCACCCGGCCGCCAGGTCGATGTCGTGCAGGGCCGCCAGCACGGTCACCCCATGCTCGCGGCTGATGCCGGCGACAAGCTGGAGCAGCTCGATGCGGTGCGCCAGGTCGAGGTGGGCCGTCGGCTCGTCCATGAGCAGGATGCGGGGCTCCTGCGCCAGCGCCAGCGCGATCACGACGCGCTGGCGCTCGCCGCCGCTCAGCGAGTTGTACTCGCGTCCCTGGAGCGTTTCGACGTGCGTGGCCTCGAGGGCGCGATCCACGGCTCGCTCATCCGCCTCGCTCAGTGCACCGAAGCGGCCCAGGTACGGCGCCCGTCCGAGCGCCACGATCTCCCGCACGCGATAGGCGAACGGGATCTGAAACTCCTGGGGGACGGCGCCGATGCTGCGCGCGATCTCCCGCGGACGCATGGAGCGCACGTCCCTTCCCCCAATCCTGATCGCGCCGTCGTAGTCGCGCAGCAACCCGTTCACGCACGCCATCAGCGTGGTCTTGCCAGCGCCGTTGGGTCCGATTAAAGCCGCCATTTCGCCCGGCGCGAGTCGAGCGCTCACATCGTGCAGCACTTCACCGCCGTTGTAGGCGAAGGTCAGTCCTTCGATTTCGACCGCCATTCCGGAGGACTCAGAACTCATAGGCGCCTCGCGTCCGGCGCAGCAGGACGATGAAGAACGGCGAGCCGACGATGGCCGTGAAGATTCCAACCGGCAGCTCCACGGGCGCCAGCACCGTTCGCGCCATCAGGTCCATGAGGATCAGGTATGCGGCGCCCACCAGCGCCGCCGCCGGGAGCAGCAGGCGATTGTTGGGACCGATGACCAGCCGCACCGCGTGCGGGACCAGCAAGCCAACGAAGGCGACCAGGCCGCTCAGCGAGACCGCAAGCGCCGTCAGCAGCGACGCCACGGCGATGACGAGCAGCTTGGTCCGCTCGATATCCACGCCCACCCGTGCCGCGCCATGCTCACCCAGGACCATGGCGTTCAAGCGCGCCGTGAGCAGCAGCCCGGCCACCGCGGCGCCGAGCATCAGCGGCAGCACGACGGCCAGCGGCGTCCAGCCGTTGACCGAAACCCCGCCGAGGATCCAGGTGAGGGTTTGGACAATGCGGAGCTGCAGCTGGTCGCTCAGCATCACCAGCAGGGCGTTGAACGCGCCTGCGACCGAGCCGATAGCGAACCCCGCCAGGATGAGGCCGCTGATGCTCGCCCGACCGCGGTGGCGCGACAGCGTGAAGACGATCCAGACGGCGCCGAACGATCCGACGAATCCCAGTAGCGGCACGATCCCGAACCCGAAGAGGGTGAACTGGAGACCCAGCAGCAGGGTGCCGATGGCCGCCCCGAGGGCGGCGCCGCCCGATGAGCCGATCACGAAGGGATCGGCGAGCGGATTGCGCAGGAGGCCCTGGAACATCACGCCCGCGATCGCCAGCGACGCGCCCACGCCCCCGGCGGCCAGCACCCGCGGCAGGCGGATGCCCAGGAGAATCTGGGCGTCGGTGGCGCTCCACCAGGGCTCGACGTCGGCGAACGGCAGCGCATTCCAGGTCAGCCCGAGCAGCGTGGCCGGGTGAATCCCCACGCTGCCGATCCACACGCCGATGGCCGCCGCCGCGACCGCGGTCGCGGCGGCGGCGCCCAGGACCACGACGGCCCGGGGACCACGCCAGCGCAGGGCGGCGGCCGATCCCGGCAGCGCCGCCACCGCCCCTACCGCGTCCCCGGACTTCGTCATGCGAAGAGATCCGGATGCAAGAACCGCGCCAGCGCCTCAAGCGCAAGGCCGATGCGAGGACCGGGCCGCGACATCTGGTCGCCCAACTCCTCGGTCACCTCCAGGATCCAGCCGCTGGCCACGGCGTCGAGGGCCTCCCAGCCGTTGCGCTCCTTTACGGAGGCCGCGGTGGTGCCCCATGGTGCATCCGCCAGCACGATGGCCTCGGGATTGCGGGCCAGGATTTCCTCGAATCCCACCTGCGGGAAAGGCGAGGGCGCGTCGGCGAAGACATTCTCGCCGCCGGCCAGCGTCAACAGGTCATGCACGAAGTTGCCCGGACCAACCGTGAAGGGCTTGGTGGGATCGGTCGCGTCGAGCTCATGGAACACGCGAGGACGGGACGCGGCGCCCGACACGGTTTCAACCACGCCCTCGATCTGTTCTTCGAGCGCGGCGGCCACCTCGTCGGCAGCCTGCTCCAGGCCGACGGCAGCGCCGAGGGCCCGAATGGAATCCGCAACGCCACGAACGTCGGGGCTGTCGGTCACCCACACCGTGATACCGGCAGACTGGAGCTTCTCGATGTCGTCGGGCGACGTGATCGAGGCGGCCACGACCAGGTCGGGCTCCAGCGCCACGATCCGCTCGATATTGGGGGTCATTGACCCAATGCGCTCGATCTCGGAAGTCTCGGGCGGGTAGTTGCTGAAGTCGTCGACGCCGACCACCCGATCGCCGGCGCCGATGGCGAACAGAATCTCGGTGCCGCTGGGGGCCAGAGACACGATGCGCTCGATCGCGCCGGTGAGCTCAACTTCGGCGCCCGAGCTATCGACAAGCACGCGCGACGACGACGACGCGTCGTCGGGGCCGCAGGCGGCCAGCATCAGGGCCATGAGCACCACCGCAATGAGCGGCAGGCTCACACTGAGAAACGAGCGGATACGCAGGAAACTCAAGGGGTCCTCCAAGGGTTCGCGGACGCGCAACGCACGGCGCCCGCGCAGGTGAGGTCGTCGGGAGTCCGTAGTCGCCCCGCAGGCGCGGGGCCAAAGTCAGGCGCGTATACGCATCATCAGCGTCCCTCCCGTGCGAAGGTGACAACTGCGTCCATCTGGGGCAGGCGACCTGGCTTCCCGGGTGCGACCCGGGTCACAGTTGCGCGGCAGCGCCGGATTTGCACCGGCTTCCCCTGCGCGGCTCCACGCGAGCGCGGAGCGTCCCAGACGTTCGACAGGGTGTTGGAAAACCCGCCGGGAGCATAGCAAGGTCGCGGCAAGCCGCTATTCACGGCGTACGCTCTGGTAGCCCAGCGTCACGGAGCACTTGCGTCAACGCCCCACGCCCCGGCAGCCCGCGCGACCTGCTGAACCGCCAATACGTCGTCGTCATTGCCGCCATGTCGATCGGCGTGGCGGGCTGGCTGCCGGTCAACAATTTCCTGTCGCTCTTCGTGCGGGACGAGCTTGGCGGCGACATGCTGGGCGCCGCCTTGTTGCTGATCGCCATTCAGGGCGGCACGGCGACGCTCGGTCTCGCCAGCGGGCTGTGGATGCACCGGTTCGGCAGCCGCTGGACCTACGCGCTGGGGCTGGCTGGCATGACGGCGTTCTTGCTCGTGATGACCGTCTCGGTCGGCGCCATCGCCGTGCTGGTCGCCGCGCCGTTCCTGGGCGTGGCGCTGGCGCTGCACTGGTCCGGATCGCAGACCTACGTGCTGGAGGTGGCACGCCCGGCCCGCCGCGGGCTTGCCACCGGGATCATGAGCTTCGCCATCATCGCCGCGCCGGGGATTGCCGGCATTGCCTTTGGGCAAATCGCCGAGAGCGCCGGGCTTCGCGCGATGACCGCAGTCGCCGGCGGGATGATCGGCGGGGCGCTGCTCCTGGTGGCGCTCTTCCTGCCGTCCACCACGCGCCGTCAACGCGGTCCCAGCCGCTCCGCCGGTGACGTGTTTCACGCGCTGCGCACCGTTCCGGCCCTCGCCATGGTGGCGGCTCGGTCCGGAACCACCGTCTCTTTCGGCGTGGTCGTGTTGCTGACGGGTCCCAAGCTGGTGGCCGCCGGCGGCGACCTGCGCTCGGTTGGGCTGTTCACGCTAGTCAGCGCATTGGGCGGAGCGGTCGCGCAGATTGGAATCGGCCGCCTCTCCGACGCCATTGGGCGGACGGCCATATTCGCGCTATCGCTGGTCGTCGGCGCCGGTGCGGCCATCGGCTTTGCGCTGGCCGACGACGTAGTCGCCTTGCTCACGCTCTCCGGCGTGATCTACCTCGCGTTCGGGACGCACCAAACCGTGCTCCCGGCGATCGCCGGCGACATCTCGCGCCCGGGTCAGGTGGGCACCATGATGACCTTGCAGACCTGCGCCTTCGCGCTCGGCATGATGTTCGGCGCGGGCGCCACAGCGGCCCTGGCGTCCACGGCGCCCGACGCCGCGTTCTACGTCGGCGCCGGGGGCATGGCCGTCGCGCTGGCGGTGACGCCCTGGCTGCGGCCCAAACCTACAGGTGCATCACCACCATCTTGAGCTCGGTCATCTCCTCGACGGCGTACTTGGGCCCCTCTTTGCCGAGGCCGCTGTCCTTGACGCCGCCGTAGGGCATCAGGTCGGTGCGCCACTGCGTGCCCCAGTTGATGTGGATGTTGCCCGAGTCCACGTCGCGGATGAACCGCATGGCCGAGTCGAGGCTTTCGGTGAAGATCGACGCGCTGAGGCCGTAGTTCGAGTCGTTGGAGATTGCGATGGCCTCCTCGATGTCCGCCACGCGGGTGACGCCAACGGCGGGGCCGAACAGCTCGTCGCAGGAGAGCCGCATGTCCGGGGAGACGTTGGTGACGAGCGTCGGCTCGAACATCTGGCCGCTGCGGCCGCCGCCCACCAGCACCTCGGCGCCGCCCGCCTGGGCCTCGTCGATCCACTCGCCGACCCGGGCGGCGTCGCTCTCGCGAATCATCGGGCCCATGCCCGTGGACTCGTCGAGCGGGTTGCCGGTGGCGATGGCTTCGACCTTGGGCTTGAGCGCGTCGATCAGATCGCCGTAGACCGAGCCCGTCGCCAGCAGGCGTTGGGTCGAAATGCAGACCTGGCCGGCGTTGGAAAACGCCGTCTGCGGCAGGACTTCCGCCACCTTATCCAGGTCGGCGTCCGGCATCACGATCGCGGCCGAGTTGGACCCCAGCTCCATCGTGACTTTCTTGATGCCGGCGGCCTTGCAGATGCGCTCGCCGATGTCGCGGCTGCCGGTGAAGGTGACCTTGCGCACGCGCGGGTCGGACACCAGCGCGTCGCCGATCTCCGAGCCCGGACCCGTGACGATATGGACGGCTTCTTCGGGTACGCCGGCTTCGAGCAGCAACTCGATCACACGCACGCCCATGAGGGGAGTGTCGGTGGCCGGCTTGACGACCACGGCATTGCCCGCGGCCAGCGCCGGACCCACCTTGTGGCAGACCAGATGCAGCGGGAAGTTGAACGGCGCCACCGCTGCCACGACCCCGCAGGGCACGCGCACGGTAAAGCCGAACTTGTCGCGGACGCCCGGACCGCCCTCGAGCGGGATCACCTCGGCGCCGAGGCGCTTGGCCTCTTCGGCCGACAGATACAGGATCTCGGCGGCGCGGGAGACCTCGACGCGGGCCTCCGCGATAATCTTGCCCTCTTCCTGGGTGAGCATGCGCGCGAGCGACTCCTGGTCGCGCACGATCAGGTCGCCGGCGCGGTGCAGAATCTCGTAGCGCTCGAACCCCGTCAGTTCCGCCATGACCTTGGCGCCGCGCTCGGCGCTCGCCAGCGCTCGGTCCACGTCGTCCGCCGAGCCACGGGGCACGGTGTCGACCACCGACCCGTCGTACGGGTTGAGAACGTCAATCGAGTCGCGGCCATTCGTCCACTGACCCGCCACATACATCTTCATCAGGCGTCATCCCATGGCAATCGGATCCGATAGCGAATGGTGGCACATGTGAGGACCGCGCGCCGCCCCTCAAGCCTCACCGGCAGGCGGTTAGCTGCTTGCAGCCCGCCTGCATTTGTGAAACATTTTGCAAACGGTGCAGAACGCTAGGTTCAGGGCACTGATGTGGACCTACCCCGCATCTCCCGCACGCAGCTTCCCGAGCGACGCTCGCGTGCCGCGACGCACACCCGTCGATAGTTGCGCCCGTTGCGCGCGCTCGCATGAGGCGGTGGCGTGGAGCTAAGGGAGCTCACCGCGAGCGACTGGGCCCAATTGGCCGAGTTGAACGCGCATCTCTGGATTCTGGCGGCCGTGCTCATTGGAACCGGGCTGGTCTACGCGCTGGCCCATGCCCTGATTCCATCGCTAGTACTGACCGGCGACATCAAGCCGCAGGCCGGGCGCAAGATGCGCGCGCCGCTCTACGCCATCATGGCCGCCGGTCTTGGCGCCCTCACGGCCATCATCATCAAGGCCACGCTCTTGGCCCTCGACTTGCTCCCTTCAATGCTTCCGCGGCTGGCGATTTGAGTGTTGGATTCATTCCGGGCGCTCCTGCCGCGCCTCTCCCCCAAACAGTTGATCGTCATCAGCGGCCTCGGGGCCGTGCTGGGCGGCGGCGCCATTGCGCCGGTCATCCTGCTGATCGTGCTCGGGGCCATGGGCGGAACCATCACCGGGCCGCCCGAGCAGCCGATCGCGTTCGATCACGCCGTGCACGCCGGCAAGGCCGGCATCGCCTGCGAGTTCTGTCACCGCGGCATCCCGGTCGTCGAAAACACCGCGCTCGCGATCGGTACGCCGGTTTCCGCCGCGGCCACCATCCCGTCGGTGGAGCAGTGCATGTTCTGCCACTCGGTGGTCGCCACCGAGAGCCCCGAGGTGCAGAAGATTCGCGCCGCGTGGGAGACCGGAACCCCCATCGAGTGGGTACGGGTGCACCGGCTGCCCGACCACGTGGATTTCGTCCATGATCCGCACATCCGCGCCCTGGCCGAGACTCATCCGAGCTTCACCACCGCCCAGATTTGCGCCACGTGTCACGGCGACGTTGCGTCCATGACCGAAGTCGAGCAGGTGCGGGCGCTCAACATGGGCGACTGCCAGGGCTGCCACCGCGAGAACAGCGCCCCGCTGGATTGCGCGGTCTGTCACAAATGATCGGGGCCAGGCGATGAGCGGCATCGCGCGACGGCGATTTCTCACCGGGGCGGCGGCGCTCGCGGGCGGCGCCACCGTGGTTGCCTGCGCCGCACCCGAGCGCGAATCGCGGGTGCAGAGCTTCGTGCACTCGCCCGAGCAGACGCTGCCCGGCCAGGAGCTGTGGTTCGCCACCGCCTGCGCCCACTCCACGGGCGGCAATAGCGTGGTGGTTCGCACCGTGGATGGCCGCGCCAAGAAGGTGGAGGGCACCAAGGGCTTCCCCGTCAACCTGGGCAAGACCAACGTGCGCGGACAGGCGGGCGTCCAGTCGCTCTACAACCCGGACCGGCTCAAAACGCCCCTGCGCCGGCGCGGCACGCGTGGCGAGGGCCGATTCGAGGCCATCGGCTGGCCCGAGGCCCTCGATCTGCTGACGGAGAATTTCGGCTCCGCGGGGAATCCGCTCGTGGTCACGGGGCCGCTGAGCGGCACGCGCCTGCGCGTGCTGGCGCAGTTCCTCGCCAACAGCGAAGGCCGCCACCTCGTCTACGAGGCGCAGGACACGGCAACGCTGCGTGAAGCCGCCCGGCTCGTCTTCGGCTACACCCGGCTGCCGCACTTCGACATCGCCAACGCGGGCGCGGTGCTGTCGTTCGGCGCCGACTTCCTGGGCACGTGGCTGTCGCCGGTGCACTACAGCACCGCCTACGGCAAGTTCCGCGAGGAGCCCAAGCGGGGCCACCTGATCCAGATCGAGTCCCACATGTCGCTCACGGGGGCCAATGCCGATCACTGGGTTTATGTCAACCCGGGTCACGAAGGCGCGCTGGCCCTCAGCATCGCCCAGGTCATCGCCGCCGAGAATCTGACCGGCGACGACCGCTGGTTCGATCCGGTCAACGCCGTCGGCGGCATTGACGCCCTCAACGCCTATGCGCCCGAGCTGACCGCGGCGCGCACCGGCGTGGCGCCGGACGCCGTGCGCGAGATCGCGCGGGAATTCGCCGGCCATCCGCCCGCACTGGCCATCGCCGGCGGCTCCGCGCTCGCCCAGACCAACGGCCTCGACAATGCCGCGGCCGCCTTGCTGCTCAACCGCATCGTCGGGAGCACCGGGGCGTCGGGCGGCGTGCGACCGAATCCCGCCGCCCCGGCGGCGGTGCCGGGTACGGTGGCGGGAACGCCATTCGGCCAATGGGGCGCGCTGGCCACGGGGCTGCTCGATGGCAGCGAGTCGGTCGATGCGGCCTTCTTCTACGACGTCGATCCGGTCTACGGACTTCCCGCGTCAACGCGATTCGCCGACGCCCTGGGCGAGATGTCATTCGTGGTCGGCATGGGCACGTTCCTCAACGAGACGCTCGCGCGCGCCGACCTGGTGCTGCCGGCCACGCATCCCTTCGAGGAATGGGGCGATTTCGTGGCCGATCCCGCGCCCGACATGCAGGTCGTCGGCTACCAGCAGCCCGTGGTGACGTCGTGGACCAACGCGCGCAGCTTTGGCGACGTGATGCTGGCGCTGACCTCGGAGCTCTTCCCCGACGCGCCGCCGCCGTGGACGACCATGCGCGACGCCGTCCGCGACGGCGCCCAGGCGCTGATCGGCCAGGAAGGCTTCGACCGCGGCTGGATCGAGTTGTTGCGCACCGGCGGTCGCTGGATCGAGGGCGAGGGCCGCGAGGCTCAGTCGGATCAGCCCGACTGGCACATCGGCCTGCTGGCCGAGCCGGCGTTTGCCGGCGACACCACGGAGTTCGATCTGCACCTGATTCCCTTCGAGAACGTGGCGTTTGGCGCCGGCAGCGAGTCGGCCAACCCCTGGCTCCAGGCCACGCCCGACCCGCTGACCACCGTCACCTGGACCACCTGGGCCGAGTTGAACCCGGTGACCGCCCAGCGCCTGGGCGTCAAACGCAACGACGTGGTGCACATCGACACGCCGGATGGCACGCTGCGGGCGCGCGTATACGAGGCGCCGGTGGTGCCGCCCGATGTCGTGGCCGTCCCGATTGGGCAAGGCCGCGAGTTCGGCAGCCGCTGGAACGTCGATCGGGGAGCGAACGTCATGCAGACCCTGGCCGCTCAGGCAGTCGCCGGAAGCGGGGCGCTGGCGTGGGGCGCCACGCGGGCGCGCGTGCGGCCGGCCGGCGAGCACGACCGATTGCCCACACTTGAAGTCATCGAAGATCCGCGAAACGACGGGGAGGCGCCACCAGTGCGAATAACCAGTGGCTAGCGCCACCGACACGGCAGAGCTTCCGGTGGTCGCAGCCGCCGCGACCCTGCCCACCGACGATCCGCATCCGGAGACGGACGGGCATCGCTGGGGCATGGCCATCGACGCCGACAAGTGCACCGGCTGCCAGGCCTGCGTGGTGGCGTGTCAGTCCGAGAACAACCTGGCCCTCAACGAGGAAAACCGCGTCATCGAGCGCCGCGCGAAGACCTGGATTCGCATCGAGCGCTACTGGGAAGGCGAGTGGCCCAACGCCAAGGCGCGGTTCCTGCCCGTGCTCTGCCAGCACTGCGGCAACGCGCCCTGCGAGACGGTATGTCCCGTCTGGGCCACCTACCACAATCCCGACGGCCTCAACGTGCAGGTCTACAACCGCTGCATCGGCACGCGGTTCTGCGCCAACGCCTGCCCCTACTCGGTGCGCTACTTCAACTTCTGGGAGCCCGAGTGGCCGTCGCCAATGGATCGGCAACTCAACCCGGACGTCACAGTGCGAACCAAGGGCATCGTCGAGAAATGCACCTTCTGCATTCATCGCATCAATCGCACCAAGCGCCAGGCGGACCGCGACGGCCGGCCCGTGGCCGACGGCGAGGTCGAGCCGGCGTGCGTGCAGGCGTGCCCGACCACGGCGCTCGTCTTTGGGGACTTGAACGACTCGGACAGCAAGGTGAGTGAGTTGTCCCACTCCAAGCGGGCTTTCTCGCTGCTTGAGCCGCTCGGCACGGCCCCCGCCATTACGTACCTGAAAAAGGTTGATCCCAGCCACGTCGACGAGCACGAGGAGCACGGCCATTGATTAAGCCCGAAGCCGTCGGCCTCAGCTTGACGCTCCGCCCGCCGTATCGGCCGTCGACCATCGCCATCAGCCGCAAGGGCACGGTGGCGGTTGCCGTCGGCCTGCTCGCGGCGCTTGGCGTGGTGATGTACGTGGTGAAGCTGTTCAGCTGGGGCGACCGCGCCGAGTGGGCCTATCCGGCGGCGATCACGCTGTTCGTGCTATCCACCGTGACGGCCGCGCCCTTGGTGGCCTTTGCCTCGCGCATGGCGCGTGGCTACTGGGGCCTCCCGGCCCGGCGCGTCGTCGAGCTCTTCGCGCTCCCGTCGATGCTGTTATTCGTCCTGCTCATCCCAATCCTGGGCTCGCTGCCGCCGTTCGAGCAGGACGGAGTCACGCGGGCGAATCTGTGGTTCGGGTGGGGCGGCGGCGCGCCGTTTCTCACGGATCAGCTGGCCGTGTCGGTGATGCT
>DAOUKN010000080.1:0-3503 GCA_034421255.1 Chloroflexota bacterium
GCGCCGTGATCCCGCGCCCGCCGCATCACCTCCTCGATTGCGGCGTTGGAATCCGTCAGCCCCGGCAGCACCGGCGCCATGTTCACCCCCACGTCGAGATTCAGCCGCGCCAGCTCGCCGATCAGCCGAAATCGCTCCTCCGGCGGCGGCACCCCTGGCTCGATGCGGCGGGAGAGATTCACGTCGGCAATGGGAATCGACACCGTGACGGTCACCCCGGCCGCCCGCGCCAGGTCCTGCAAGAGATCGCCGTCTCGCCGCAGCAGGGTCGACTTGGTGATCAGGCCGATCGGCGAGCGCGCGGCCAGGAACTCGCGCAGGCAGGCGCGCGTGAGCTTCAGCCGCCCTTCGACCGGCTGATACGGATCGGTCGCCGCGCCCACCGCCACCGTCTCGCGCTTCCAACGGGCCGACTGAAGCTGCGCCCGCAGCCGCTCGGCGACGTTGACCTTGGCGAAGACGATGCGCTCGAAGTCCCGCCCACCGTCAAGGTCGAAGTAGGTGTGCGTCTGCCGGGCGTAGCAATACCAGCAGGCGTGGCTGCAGCCGCGATAGGGATTCAGACTCCACTTGAAGGGCATCCGGCGGACGCGATTGAGCGCCGACCGGCACTCGATGGGACGCACGTCCACCCGCACGGCACGGCCGCCTCTCGCTGCCCTGCCGTGCGGCGACTATACCATACAAACTACGAACAGATGGCCTTCGAATCTCTCAGGAACAGCCTCTTCGAGTCCGTCATTCCCGCGAAGGCGGGAATCCACGCCCAGGGCGCGCGAATGCCGATGAAGGGCCGGCCCTCGTGGTCGCCCGGTCATTTCCGCTGCGGCTAGGCCGCCCTTACAACCGCCGCCACCGAAACCCGTCCGACGCCAGCAGATCGTCGGCGGCATCGGGGCCCCAGGTGCCGGCCTGGTAGAAGTGCAACGGGTGTCCCTCGTCGAAGCGCCACGCCGAGAGCACCGGCATCACCGCGGCCCACGCCGCTTCGGCTTCGTCGCCCCGGATGAAGAGCGTCTGATCGCCCAGCATCACGTCCAGCAACAGCCGCTCGTAGGCGTCGGGGGACTCCTCGGCGAATCCCTGCCCATAGCCAAAATCCATTCGCACCGGACGCACGCGCACCGACGGCCCCGGCTGCTTGGCCTCGAACGTGATCGAAATGCCCTCGTTCGGCTGGATGCGCATCACCAGGCGATTGGGCGGCACGCCGTCCGGGCTCGAGTCGCTGAAGAGCCGGTGCGGCACGCTGCGGAACTGGATCGCAATCTCGGTGGCGCGCTTGGGCAGCCGTTTGCCCGTGCGCATGTAGAACGGCACG
Source organism: Chloroflexota bacterium (assembly GCA_034421255.1). GTDB lineage: Bacteria > Chloroflexota > UBA11872 > UBA11872 > UBA11872 > JAJECS01. The sequence continues at coordinate 1,322 of DAOUKN010000080.1, forward strand.
CCCTGCCAGCGCCAACTGTCGATAAACCACCGCGCCGCGATATAGGTTTCGGTGAGCGAGTCGCCCGCCACGCCGTCTTCGCTGCGATAGCCCGTCGCGTCCGCGCCATTGAGACGGCCGGCGCTATACGACGCCCGCACCACGTGCTTCCGCACGTCGGCCACGCTCATGCGCCGCAGGGCGCGCAGCACCTTCACCTTCTCGTCGCGAATCGCATCGGCGCCAAAGTCCACCGGCGGCTCCATGGCCACCACCGCCAGCAACTGCATCATGTGGTTCTGCATGATGTCCCGCAGCGCCCCAGCCTCTTCGTAGTAGCGGCCGCGGCCCTCGACGCCCACTTCCTCCGCCACCGTGATCTGCACGTGCGACACGTAGCGCCGATTCCACACCGGCTCGAAGATGCTGTTCGCAAAGCGAAACACCAGCACGTTCTGCACCGTCTCCTTACCGAGGTAGTGGTCAATCCGGTAGATCTGGGACTCGTCGAACACGCTGTTCGCAATGGCGTGCAGCGCGGCGGCGGATTCGAGATCGCGCCCGAACGGCTTCTCGATCACGATGCGGCAGGTTCCGGGGCACTCGGTCAGCCCGGATGCGCCGAGGCGCCGGATGACCTCGGGGAACAAGCTCGGCTGCGTGGCCAGATAGAAGATGCGGTTGCCGCCGGTCCCGTGCGCCTCCTCCAGCGCCGGGAGCTCCGCCGTCAGGCGGTCGAAGCCCTCGTCGTCGCTTGAGTCGCCCCTGAGATAGTGCACCCGCTGCGCGAAGTCGTCCCAGCTCTCCGGCTGCGGCGCCCCGCTGCGCGAGTACTTGGAGGCCGCCTCGAGCAGCGTGGTGCGATAGCTGGCGTCGTCCATGGGGCGGCGCCCCTGCCCCACCACCGCGAATCGATCCGGCAACAGGCCGTCCTGGCGCAGGTTGTAGAGCGCGGGAATGAGCTTCCGTCCGGCCAGATCGCCCGATCCGCCGAAAATGATGAGCGCATGCGGATCGCCGGGCTTCGCGACATCGTGGCTCCCGCGCGCCGACTGGCCGTCGGAGGCGACCGCCGTGGCCGGCGTCACCTCTTGCGCGGCGCTCACGACAGCGTCTCCACGACCGCGGCAAGCTCGTCGAGCGCCGCCGACGGTTCGCTCGCGACCAGCCGAAGCACTCGGCGGTCCTTGTCGCGCAGCGACCGCAGGTCGCCCTCGGCCTGCGCGTCGATCAGCGTGGCGAAGCCGTAGACCTCGCCTGGAATCGGCACGTCCTCGCGGTGATCGCTGATGATCTGCATGAAGACACCCCTATTCGGTCCACCCTTGTGCAGCTGCCCGGTGGAGTGGAGAAACCGCGGACCAAAACCCAAGGTTGTGGCCAGCTCGGTGCGGTCGCGAATCGACGTCTGAATTTGCCGCAGCCGGGCCTCGTGCGCCGGCGTGCGGTCGAGGTAGGCGTGGATCGAAACGTAGTCGCCCGCAGCAGTCTCGCCGAGGAATGCCCTCACCGCCTCGGCCGCGGTCGTACGCGACGCGCCGGAAACACGCAGGGCTTCTCCGGTCTCCGAGGCGGCCTGATCCTGCAGCGGTAAGGCGCCATCCACCAGGCCTTCCAGCACCCGCGCCGTGTTGGCCTTGCTTTCCTCGACGTTCGGCTGATCGAACGGATTGATGCGTAGCACCCATCCGGCGACGGCCGTCGCCAGCTCCCAGCGCCAGAACTCGGCGCCCAGGTCGTGCGCGTCGCCCAGCGTGAGCCGGATCACCGGATGGCCGGCGTCCGCCAACGCATCCAAGCCATCCAGCGCATCGTCGCCGACCGAAATGCCCACGAACACCCGGTCGTCGCCGTAGACCGCCGGGCCGGCGAGCGTCTCGCCGTCCACCGGCACGATGCCGAGCCCATGCTTGCCGGTACTCTCCGCGACGAGCTGCTCGATCCACGCTCCGATTGGCTGCGTCGTCGGCGAGAGCGCGAGCGTCAGCTTGTCCCGCCCGCACTGCGCCAGCGCCCCCAGCGCCAGACCGAGTCGAACGGCAGAGTTCTGCGCCACATCCGTCTCTCGCAGCGCCGCTTGCCCGTATTCGACCGCCCGGGCAAGCACCTTGCCGATGTCCAGACCGACCAGCGCCGCCGGGACGAGCCCGAAGTACGACAGCGCCGAATATCGCCCGCCGATCCGCGGATCATTCAGAAAGGT
>DAOUKN010000081.1:0-8279 GCA_034421255.1 Chloroflexota bacterium
AGACGGGCACGCCCAGCGCCTTGCCCTTGAGGTCGTACAGCGCGATGTCGATGGCCGAGATCGCCGCGGTGAGCACCCGCCCGCCCTCGAAATACTGGCTGCGATAGAGCTCCTGCCACAGGGCGCCGATCTGCATCGGGTCGCGGCCGACCAGGAAGTCGCGGTAGTGGCGCACGGCGCCCTCGACCGCCCACTCGCGCGCCGACATGCCCGAGCAACCCCAGCCCACGAGGCCCGCATCGGTCTCGACCTTGACGATGGTCTCCGCCCGCGGCCCGCCCCACGGGAGATACGTCTTGACGTCGGTGATGGTCATAGCGGACTCGCTTTCCTAGGGCCCGGCGGCAATGCCCTGCCGCCAGCAGTCGGGGAGGGAATCTCCGACGTTGATCGCGTCGTATGTACTCCGCCGTCGCATGACCGAACCCAGGTATACGCCCCGCGACCAGCCATGGCACGAGAGGAAATCCGTGGGGACCGGCTGGTTGTCCGCGTATCCCGCCAGGTCTTCTTGCAGACGGAAACAGGTCTCCGATTCCTCGTCGGGGGATATCCGATAGCTCACGCACCCCAGATCCTCATCGTCGGGGTGAATGCGCTTGGCCGTCACGACGTACTCGGACCGCGACCCGAAGATGTTCTGATACCAGCCGCGACCCCAGATGGTGCGCTCCGGGTGGTCGGTGTCGATGGTCACGAAAAAGGCCAGCGGCAACGCCAGACCCAGCGCAGCGCCCAAGAATCCCGTCACCACGTGGAGCGGCCAGGACGCTCGCAGACGCCTCGCCACACCGACGGCCAGGATCATCCCCACCAGCCCGGTCACGATCAGGAAGATGGGCACGACCCAGCCGGCCGATCGCACGCCAAACGTCAGCAGCACCGCGATCGCCGCGGCCACGAACCCCCAGGCGATCCAGACGAACCTCTCGCTGGTCACGGGCTCGCCAATGACGGCCGCGACTCAGCCGTCCGCGCTGGTGATCTGAAACGAATACAGCTGCGCGTCGTGCATGTAGAACCGCAGGTGGCGGTGCGGGATGAAGGTGGTATACACCGTCCCTGATTCGGTCCCCTCGGGCATCGGCAGCGTCGAGTCTCCGCCCCAGGTCACGACGTGGGAAATCGAGTCTCCCGTGAACACGTCGCAGTCGTCCGCGGACCGACCGTCCATCACCCGGTAGGTCACGTCCGACGCCTCCACCTTGATATAGCCCTGTGGACCACAGGACGCGTTGATCACCAACCGGTCGCCCGGCGCGATGAATGCCTCCGTTAGCAGCATGCCCACGTGCTTGTCGTTCGTCCCGACCGACACGAAGCCATGCCGCCGCAGCTTGCCCAGACCTAGCCCGTAGGGTTGGCGCTGCTTCGCGGAGACGGCGCCGGCGCCTCCGTAGTAGAACCACGACTCATCGCCCACGTCCACCATGTGCGGCGCCGCCACGACCAGCTCGTCATACGAGCCGGGGCCTCCGCCGGGGATCCAGGTGTGGGTCGGACGCAGGCGGTCCCAGTTGCGCGCGTCCCGGCTGAAGGCCAACTGCGGATGCAGCTTGTACTCCGTCATGGCGAGCACGCCCAGGAACGCCACCCAGTGGCTCCCCAGCCGGTAGGGCCGCATGCTGTAGAACGAGTCGTCCAGGTTATCCAGCTCCGGGTCCGGCGCCAGCGCCAGCCGCGGCTCGCTCCAGTGGTGGAAGTCCCGGCTCTGCGACTGGAAGATGCGACGCATCCCGCGCCGGTTCGACAGGCCATGCGCCGGGTCCGTGGTCGAGCCGCCGGCGATGGCCTTCTCCACCAGTCCGACCCGCGGCCGCGGCGCCATCTCCATCCACGGGTGCCGCGTCAGGATGTTGTACGTGCGCGTCTCGGGGTCGAAGAAGGGATAGATGCTGTCGCCTTGCTTCGCGCCCAGGCCCTCGAACATCGGCGGCTCGTCGTAGGTCGTCCAGTGAATGCTGTCCGCGGAGTAGGCCCGCCGCACGTTCGCCCCGGGCAGCTCGTCCCGCACCCGAAAGCCCGGCGGCCCGATCTCATAGATCGCCTTGTAGCGGCGCGCCGGATCCGTCTCCAGCGGGTCGTCCAGCGGCGCCAGTCCCCACACGTTGCCGTGCGTGCGGTCGCCCAGCACGATGTTGGTGTCGTGCCCGTCCTCGTGCGTGATCCCCATCGGAGGCTTCACCCAGGTATAGCCGTCCTCCGAGCGCGCGTAGCAGACGCGAAAGCGGGAGATGTCGTAGTCGATCAGGGTGCCGCCGGTGCGGGCGGCCTTCTCCTGGTCGATGTCGAAGTCGGAGTAGAGGAGGTGAAAGACGCCGTCGTCGTCACGCCAGACCTTGTAGTCGTCGGCGTGCATGTTGACGTGGTGCTCCCACGGTTTGTCCTGGACCAGGATCGGGTTGCCCTCGTACATCTCCGGCGTATGCACCGTCCGGGAGATGTTCTGAATCTCCTCGATCATCCCGGTGTCGAAGAAGTACTGCGGCGTGTCGCGGATGTGCAGTTCGGTCGAGTCGAGGTCAGCCATGGGTGTGCTCCCGTGACTCAGACCTAGCGACCGTAGCACCTTCGATGGCAGTACAAGGCGCATGGCGAGCTACGGGTCCGCCACCAGACGCGCGGCGCATGGGAGTAGCCCGTCGAGCTGCGAGTCTTCATTGACCACAGCGTCGTCGAGGTGTTCGTGAACTCCAAGCAATGCGCGGCGGTTCTCGTCTATCGAGAGCGGACCGACAGCCTTGGGGTATCGATGCGAGCGCAAGGGGCCGACGCCCTGCTCAAGTCGCTCGACGCGTGGAAGATGCGCTCGATCTGGAGCTGACGCCGTCGCAACCGCAGCGTCGGGAAGCGACCTCCCTGGGACATCGCCGCCGATGCCGCCGCCCGAGCGATCTCGTCCTACTCCCAGGACCTACTCAGCCCTCCGAGCCGGCGATCTGAAAGGAATAGAGCTGCGCGTCGTGCATGTAGAACCGCAGGTGGCGGTGCGGGATGAAGGTGGTATACACCGTCCCTGATTCGGTCCCCTCGGGCATCGGCAGCATCGCGTCTCCGCCCCAGGTCACGACGTGCGAAACCGAGTCTCCGGTAAACACGTCGCAGTCGTCCGCGGAGCGACCCTCCATCACCCGGTAGGTCACGTCCGCCGCCTCCACCTTGATATAGCCCTGCGGCCCGCAGGACGCGTTGATCACCAGCCGGTCGCCCGGCGCGATGAAGGCCTCCGTCAGCAGCATGCCCACGTGCTTGTCGTTCGTCCCGACCGACACCAAGCCATGCCGCCGCAGTTTGCCCAGTCCTAACGCGTAGGGGCTGCGATCCCGCGCGGATAGGGCGCCGGCGCCCCCGAAGTAGAACCACGACTCATCGCCCACGTCCACCATGTGCGGCGCCGCCACGATGAACTCGCCGAACGAGCCCTTCCCCCCGCTCTCAATCCAGGCGTGCGTCGGCCGCAGGCGGTCCCATTGGCGCGCGTCCCGGCTGTAGGCCAGCTGCGGGAACATCGTGCGCGTGGTCATGTTGAGCACGCCCAGAAACCCGACCCAATGGCTGCCCAGCCGGTAGGGCCGCATGCAGTAGAACGAGTCGTCCAGGTTGTCCAGCTCCGGGTCCGGCGCCAGCGCCAGCCGCGGCTCGCTCCAGTGGTGGAAGTCCCGGCTCTGGGCAAAGAAGATGCGCCGCATCCCCCGCCGGTTCGACAGCCCGTGCGCCGGGTCGGTGGTCGAGCCGCCGGCGATGGCCTGCTCCACCAGTCCCGCCCGCGGCCGCGGCGCCAGCTCCATCCACGGATGGCGCGTGAGGATGCAGTACGTGCGAGTCTCGGGGTCGAAGAAGGGAAAAATGCCGTCGCCCTGCTTGGCGCCCAGGCCCTCGAACATGGGCGGCTCGTCATAGGTCGTCCAGTGGATGCTGTCGGCTGAATACGCGCGTCGCACGTTCGCCCCGGGCAGCTCGTCCGCCACCCGAAAGCCCGGCGGTCCGATCTCATAAAACGCCTTGTACCGGCGCGCCGGGTCCGTCTCCAGCGGATCGTCCAGCGGCGCCAGGCCCCACACGTTGCCGTGCGTGCGGTCGCCCATCACGATGTTGGTGTCGTGGCCATCCTCGTGCGTGATCCCCATCGGCGGCTTTTCCCAGGTGACGCCGTCCTCCGAGCGCGCGTAGCAGACGCGAAACCGGGAAATGTCGTAGTCGATCAAGGTGCCGCCCGTGCGGCGCGACTTCTCGTGGTCGATGTCGAAGTCGTTATAGAGGAGGTGGAAGACGCCGTCGTCGTCACGCCAGACCTTGTAGTCGTCGGCGTGAAGGTTGACGTGGTGCTCCCACGGCTTGTCCTGGACCAGGATCGGGTTGCCCTCGAACATCTCCGGGCTGTGCACGGTGCGGGTGATGTTCTGGATCTCCTCGATCATCCCGGTGTCGAAGAAGTACTGCGGCGTGTCGCGGATGTGCAGCTCGGTCGAGTCGAGATTAGCCATGGTTCGGCCCCCGCAGCCGTGATGGGGTCACGGTAGCACCGGGGCATCCGCACGAGTCTCCCGTTGCGTCGCCCAGCCGGGCGCTAAGTGGCCGTCGATCCTTCCAGCCGCACGCGCGGATCGATGTAGGTGTACAGCACGTCGACCACGAGGTTCATGAACGCGTAGATCACCGCCGCCAAGACCACGAGACCCTGGACGATGGGGTAGTCGCGCTGGGTGATGGCGTTGATGAGCTGAAATCCCAGGCCCTGGCGCGTGAACACCGCTTCGATCACCACGGCCCCGCCCAAGAGCCCGCCGAACTCGAGGCCGATCACCGTCACCACGGGGATCAGCGCATTGCGCAGCGCGTGGAGCCAGATCACGGCTCGCTCGCGCAGGCCCTTGGCGCGTGCCGTGCGAATGTAGTCGCGCGACATCACGTCCAGCATCGACGACCGGGTCAGCCGCGCGAGGATGGCGGAAGCCGCCAAGTGCAGGGTGATCGACGGCAAGATCAGCTCCTTGCCGTGACCATTGGAAATCGCCGGCAGCCAGTCGAGCGTGATGGCAAATATGAAAATCAAGACCAGCCCAACCAGGAACTGTGGCACCGACACGCCGATAATGGCGAACATTTGGGCCGCGTAGTCGATGATGGTGTGGTGCTTGATCGCGGATAGGATTCCGGCGGTCAACCCCACGACAATCGCGACCGACATGCCCACCAGCGTGATCTGCATGGTGGCGGGCCAATGGTCGCCAATGATGTGCAGGACCGGTCGCTTCTTGCGGATCGAAATTCCCAGGTCGCCGCGCACCAGGTCCGCGACGTAGAGCACGTACTGGTGGGGCATCGACTTGTCCAGGTTGTAGGCCTCGCGCAGCCGCTCGAGCGTGGACTCCGATTCCAAGCCGGCGGCCGACGCGCTGGCTTGCCCTGGCTGATCCTGGCCGAAGTAGTAGAGGGTAATCGGGTCTCCCGGAACCAGGCGCAACAGCACGAAAGCCACCGTGACCACGCCTAGGGTCACCGGAATGATGTAGAGCACTCGCCGAACGATGTAGGCGCCCATGGCTATGCCGAGCGGGCGCGGCGCCTTCCGGCGCCGCGCCCAGCTTCAACTCGACCGATGCCGCCGGCCGACAAGCCGGCTGCCGCGGCCTTCCTCGTCGACAACGATGTTGCGGGCGTTCCTAATCCTTGCTGTAGAGGTCCCCGAAGTACGGGTGGGACGCGCCGCTGCCGATGAACATGCGGCCTCCGACCGTCTGCGGATTCGTGAGCCACGCCAGCAGCGACTGCACCAGCGGGACGCCCACCGCGTTCTCCATCAGGAGATACTCGGCGTCCTTCCACATCTGCACTCGCTTCTCGGCGTCGAACTCGGTGCGCGCACCGTCCAAGAGCGGGTCGATGCGCGAGTCGGGATTGGCCACGCCCGGCTCGCCGGAGTACTCGAAGAACGTCCACGCCCGGCCGGGCTTGCCCAGCAGCGACGTGTGGAATCTCGTGTACAGCGCGTCGCCGTTGCGACCGCCGACGCCGTTCCACGCGTGGTGGTAGAGCCCCTGGCTCATCCCCTCGGCAAAGGTGGGGAAGTCGATGTTCGGCACGTCCACGAAGATCCCGACGTTTGACTCGATGTCCAGCTTGAACAGCTCGCAAATCGGATTCGGGGTGTTCGGGAAGATCACCTCGAGCCGCTTGCCCTCCGAGTCGTAGCGGAAGCCATCCTCGCCTCGCGGGTAGCCCGCCGCGTCCAGAATCTCGTTCGCCTTGGGCACGTTCCAGTCGAAGAGCTTGGACGCCTCTTCGCTGACCCCGATGGTGCCCGGAGCCAGCAGATTGCTCACGAGGGTCGGCGCCAGGCCGCCGTTCTGCCGCACCGTCGCAGTCCGCCGGTCCAGCGCGTGAATCAGCGCCTTCCGCACCTCGATGTCGGTCAAGGGCCACTTGATCGTGTTCATCGGCACGTACTGGATGTCGTTGAATAGCAGCCCGATGACGTGGAACGCGGGGTTCTCGGAAACTCGCTGCACGTCTGGGAACGTGAACTGCAGCGAGATGTCAATCTCGCCGGCCTCGAACGCCTGCGCGCGGGCGGCGAAGTCCATCGACAGCTGGAGAATCCTGGCCGTGTCGGCCAATCCGGGGCCCTTATTCGTCGCGAATGGCGGGCCCCACGTGTAGTCGTCGAACCTCTCGTACAGGAGGTCGACATCGTCGGTCCAGCTCACGAACTTGTAGGGACCGGTCCCGACCGGATTGCGCTCGAAATCCTGCCCCATCTCCGTGATGGACTTTGGTGATCCCATCACCAGCGAGGGGGTCGTCAGGAATTCGGGCAGCAGCGGTTGAGGCCCGTTGGTGTTGAACCGGACGGTGTAGTCGTCGACCTTCTCGACGCTGGCAAATGCGCCAATCTCACCCGCCACCGAGCCGCGCACGGCGCTCTCATCGAGGTAGCGCTCGAAGTTGAAGACCACGGCGTCGGCATTGAACGGCGTGTCGTCGTGGAACTTCACGTCGTCGCGCAGCGGCAGCGTCCACGACAAATGGTCGCTGGAGACCTCGGGAAGACCCGACGCCAGGTGCGGCTGCAACACGTTGTCTTCGCCGAACACCACGAGGCGCTCGAACATCGGCGATGTCGCCTCGGGCCCGCGCGTAATCCAGGACAGCGGGTCCAGCGAGTTCGGGTTGGTGAAGGTGAAGTAGCTCACCTCGCCGCCCACGATGGGGTTCCAAGACTCGCCGCCGATATCCACGATCTTGCTGAGAAGGTGGGCGTCGACGCCGGGCGCTCGCTCGCGGGCCTTCTCGACGATCTTCTCGACGATGACTTCCCGGACGACTTCCTTCTCGACGATCTGCTGGACCGGAACTTCCTTGATGACCTCTTGGGTCACCACCGTCGCGACCTCGACCTCTTTGATCACTTCCTGCGTGATGATGGTCTGGACCGGGACTTCCTTGATGACCTCCTTGGTGACGATCTTCTCTTCGCCGCATGCGGCAAGAGCGGCCGCTCCGACACCGCCAGCCAAGGCAAGGGCTCCACCGCGCAACGCTTGACGGCGCGAGAGCGAAGACTTCATCCCCATGTCTTTACCTCCCCTGGACATTCGGATATCAGATACTGTCCGCAGCAAAGCATCCTACTCGCTGCGCCGCACGCGTGACAATGCGGCGGCGGGGTTGAGCGGCGCCTAGCCGGCCCAAGCCGACGCCTGTGGATCGAGCGCCTCGCGAAGGCCGTCGCCAAAGAGATTGATGGCAAAGACGGTGAGGGCCAACGCCAGTCCGTTGAACGTCGGAATCCACCAGGCCGTGCGGAAGTAGTTGCGATTCAGGGAAAGCTCGAGCCCCCATTCGGGCTCGGGTGGACCGGCCCCCAGGCCGAGGAAGCTGAGGCCAGCGGCCGACAGCATGTTGGTGCCCAGACCGAGCGTGGCGAGAATCAAGATGGGGCTGATCACGTTCGGGAGAATGTGCCGAAAGATGATCCGCCCGTCGCGCATGCCGACGGCGCGCGCCGCCCGCACATAGGTGAACTCGCGCGCCGACAGCGTGGTGCCGCGCACGACGCGGGCGTACCCCGGAATCCCGGCGATCCCGAGCGCGATCATGGCGTTGTTCAGACCGGGGCCCAGCGCCGCCACGATGGTGATGGCCAGCAGCAGGCTCGGAAACGCCAGCATGACGTCGAGCACGCGGCTGATGAGCATGTCCGGCCAGCGGCCGAAATAGCCCGCGACCAACCCGAGGATGGACCCAGCCGCCGCGCCAATCGCAACCGCCGTGAAGCC
>DAOUKN010000082.1:0-5033 GCA_034421255.1 Chloroflexota bacterium
AGCATCAACGCCGTCAAGGGTGTGGAGATTGGCAGCGCCTTCGACAACACCGCGCGTCGGGGCCACGACGTGCACGACGAGATCGACCGCACGCAGGCGCGCGGCTGGACCCGCCTGAGCAATCGCGCCGGGGGCACCGAGGGCGGCATGACCAACGGGCAGCCGCTGATCGTGCGCGGCGCCCTGAAGCCGATCTCAACCATGCGCACGCCGCTGCAAACCGTCGATGTCAAAACGCTGCAGCGCACCCAGGCGCACTTCGAGCGCTCGGACGTGTGCGTGGTGCCGGCGGCCGGCGTGATCGGCGAGGCCATGGTGGCGCTGGTGCTGGCCGACGCGCTGCTCGAGAAATTCGGCGGCGACAACATGGAGGACATCGCGGCCGCGGTGCGCGCGCAGCAGGCGGCCTCGCGGGCAGCCCCCGCAGCGACGTGACCAGTCGCCGCCCCGTCGACCGGCTGTTCCTCGTGGGTATGAGCGGCGCCGGCAAGTCGTCGGTCGCCACGGCCGCGGCAACCCGGCTGGGCTGGACGGCCTGGGACAGCGACAGCGAGATTGCGGCGCGCGACGGCAGATCGATCCCGCAGATCTTCGCCGAGGACGGCGAGCCGGCGTTTCGCGCCCTGGAGCGGGCCGTGGTGGATGAATTGAGCGCGCAGCCGTGCGCCGTCGGGGCGCTCGGGGGCGGCGCCATGGCCGACGCGCCGACCCGCGAGCGATTGCTGGCGCGCGGATTGGTCGCGTGGCTCCAGGTCAGCCCGGAGGTCGCCGCCGCCCGGCTGGAGGCCGGGCTGGCGGCTGAGCCGCGGCCCATGCTCGGCGACGATCCGCGCCGCCGCCTCGCCGACCTGATCGCGGCGCGCGAGGCCGCCTACCGCCGGGCCCACCTGCACATCGCCACCGACCAACGCTCGGTGGCCGACGTGGCCGAGGCGCTGGCCGCCGAAGTGCGCGCCGCCATGGCCTGCCGACCCGCCTGATGGACACCATGGACCGCATATGGATCGATCGCGGCGCCAGCCGGCGCTTGGCGCGGGTGCTGGATCACGAGGGCTTGCCGCCCCGCGCGTGGGTGATCGCCGATACCACCGTGATGCACCTGCACGGTCGGCGCATCCTCGGGAATCTGACGCAGGCCGGCGTCACGGTCGGGTCGCGCGCCGTTCCTCCCGGGGAATCCAGCAAATCGGTCGCCGCCGCCAACGAGCTCTGGGACTGGCTGGCGGAACGGGGCGCCGAGCGCGGCGACCCGATCATCGCCCTGGGCGGCGGCGTGGTGGGCGACCTGGCCGGATTCGTGGCTGCCGCCTACCTGCGAGGGGTTCCCTTGATCCAGGTGCCGACTACGCTGCTGGCGCAGATTGACAGCAGCGTCGGCGGCAAGGTGGCCGTCGACCTGGCCGCGGGCAAAAACCTCGTCGGCGCCTTCTACCCGGCGCGGCGGAGCGTGATCGATCCCGACCTGCTGGCCACCCTTCCGCGGGCGCAGCTGGCGGCGGACTACGCCGAGGTGATCAAGACGGCCGTGATCTTCGACGCCGCCATGTTCGAGCTGATCGAGCGGCACGCTGACGCGCTCGACGACCCGGCCTTGCTCGAGGAGCTGGTGACGCGCTGCGTGCGCTGGAAGGCGCGGATCGTCGACGAGGATCCCCACGACCGCGGCGCCCGCGCCGTGCTCAACTACGGACACACCATCGCCCACGCGCTCGAGACCGTCTGCGGCTACGGCGCCTACCGGCATGGCGAGGCGGTGGCCATCGGCATGCGCGGCGCGGCCGCCATCAGCGTCCGCGCAGGCACGCTGGCGCCAGGCGACGCTGCGCGGCAAGACGCCCTGCTCCGACGCGTCGGGCTGCCGCAAACCTACGCCAACGCCGCGCCCGACGACCTGGTGCAGGCGATGCAGCGGGATAAGAAAGTGCGGGGCGGGCGCATCCAGTGGGTGCTGGCCGAACGCATCGGCGCGGCCAGCCCGGGGCATCACGTGGACCCTCACATCGTGCGGGACGTGCTGCACGAGATCCGCGCGCCGGCCGCATGAGCGCGACGCTCCTACAATCCGGTATGCCTCTCTGGACCAGGGCAACTTAGCGTGGAGCCGCTCGGCCGCGGGATCACCGTGGTGCTGGCGCTGGCGGCCGCCTTCGCGGCGGCGGCCTGGGTGGCCGGCGCCATCTGGGCGCACTACGACATCGGGCGTCGCACCCAGGACCTCTACGTCCGCATGTTCGCCACACTGATGGTGCTGCTGCTCGGACCAATTGGCGCGGTGCTCTATCTGATCCTGCGGCCCCGCGAAACGCTCGACGACGCCTACCTGCGCGCCCTGCAGGAAGAGGTCCTGCTGCGCGACATGGACCCGTCGCCGACGGATGGTGCCGCCCCGAGCCTGCTGGCGATCAATGGGCGCGCGCCCACTATCGGCCGCGGCGCCTTCGTGGCGCCGGGGGCCAAACTCATAGGCGACGTGCGCCTCGGGGACGGCGCCAGCGTCTGGTACAACACGGTGATCCGCGCCGACATCGCGCCGGTCATCATCGGCGCGGGCACCAATATCCAGGACGGCTGCGTGCTGCACGTGGACCCCGGCGTGGCACTGCGCATCGGCGCCGACGTGACCGTGGGCCACATGGCCGTGCTGCACGCCTGCACCATCGAGGACGAGTGCCTCATCGGCATCCAGTCGACCGTGCTCAGCGGGGCGCACGTGCGCCGTCACTCGGTCGTCGGCGCGGCCGCCCTGGTGCCCGAGAACAAGGAGTTCCCCGAGCGATCCCTGTTGGTCGGCGTGCCGGCGCGGCCGATGCGCGAGGTCAGCGAGCAGGAAATCCAGCACCTGATCATCGAGCGGGCGGCGGAGTACCGCGCGCTGGCGGCCGACGAGCGCGACGCCGGTCACAACGCCGCGGCGGGCTGATCCGCCCAATGGCCGCCGCGCCCGACGACCAGCGACCGGGCTACAGCGTTCGCATTCGCGACATGGCGGCGTCAAGCCGGCCAAGGGAGCGGCTGGCCGAAGACGGCGCGGCGGCGCTGAGCGAAGCCGAACTGCTGGCGATCATCCTGCGCGTCGGGTCCGGCCGCGGCAGCGCCGTCGAGCTGGCCCAATCACTGCTGTCCGGGCGCGGCCTGGCAGGACTCGAGGCGGCGAGCGTGGCCGAGCTCTGCGCCCACCACGGCGTCGGGCGCGCCAAGGCGGTGCAGATCAAGGCGGCGCTTGAACTTGGGCGCCGCCTGCAGCTCGAGCCGGTAGATTCGCGCCCCGAGATTCGCAGCCCGGCCGACGCCGCCCAATTCTTGGCGCCCCGAATGGCCGCCTTGCCACGCGAGACCTTTCAAGTGGTGTTGCTCGATGGCCGACATCGCGTGATCGACGTGTCGAAGATTGCCGAGGGCCGCGTCAACACCGTGGGTGCAAGCATGGCGGATGTATTTCGCGATGCCGTGCGGCGGGAATGCCCCGCGGTGATCCTGGCCCATAACCATCCCTCGGGCGATCCGTCGCCGTCCGACGACGACGCCAAGCTCACGCGCACGGCCGCCGAGGCCGGCAAGCTCCTCGGGGTCGAGGTGCTGGATCACGTCGTGATCGCCCGCGGTCCGACCAATCCGCCCAACTTCGTGAGCCTGCGCGAGCACGGGATGGAGTGGTAGCCGTGCCGCGACCACCTGGGGCTTCTCACCGGCCGTCGTCTCTATGAAAGTCACGGCGGTCGAGCCGCTGCAATGCGACGCAGGCTGGACGGCCTGGACCTTCGTCAAGATCACCACCGACGCGGGCATCACCGGCTACGGCGAGTGCACCGACTGGCGGGGGGCGCACGCGCTGGCCGGCGGCATCCGCGACCTGGCCCCGCTGGTGATCGGGCGCGATCCGGGCGCCATCCGCGCGGTCGTGCGCGACCTCAGCCGTCACACGCAGCAGAACCTGGGCGGACTGCTGACCAAGTGCATCGCGGGCATCGAGCTGGCGCTGTGGGACGTCCAGGGCAAGTCCCTTGGCGTGCCGGTGCACCGGCTGCTCGGCGGTCCCACGCGCGACCGGGTGCGGCTCTATTGGTCGCACTTCGGCAGCTACCGCGCGCGCAACCCGGAGGTTCTCGGCACCCCGCCGCTGCAGACCTGGGACGACGTCGCGGAGCTGGGGCGCGAGGCCGTGCGACGCGGCTACACGGCGCTCAAGACCAACATCTTCGCGCCGGGCGCGCCGGCGAACTTCTGGACGGTGGGGGACGCCAACCTCGACCACGAGACGCTCGACACGGCGGTGCGCCTCATCGGCACGCTGCGCGAAGCCGTGGGGCCGCGCGTCGACATCTGCCTCGATCTGAACTTCCGCTTTCGCCCGGAGGCCTGCATCAGGCTCGTGCGGGCGCTGGAGCCATTCAACCTGCGCTGGATCGAGATCGACATGTACGACCCGGCCGCGCTGCGGGACATTCGCGACGCCGCCCCCATGCCGCTGGCTTCGCTCGAAAGCCTCAACATCATGCGCGACTTCCTGCCGTTCCTGGAGGGGCACGCCGTGGACGTGGCGGTGATCGACGTGCCGTGGAACGGCCTGGCCCAGTCGGTGGAGATCGCCACGCTGGCTGCGACCTACGAGATCAACGTCGCCCCGCACAACTACTACAGCCACCTGGCGACCTTCATCGCGGCGCAGTGGAGCGCCTGCGTCAGCAACCTGGCGATGATGGAGGTCGATGTGGACTCGGCGCCTTGGCGCGATGACATCGTGACCGCGTTGCCCGAGATTGCCGACGGCTACATGCGCATTCCAACCGCGCCGGGCTGGGGCACGGACCTCGACGAAGCGGCGATCGCCGAGCATCCCTGGCTACGGCCCGGATAGCCGCAGCGACGTCAGCGGGACTTGCGGCGCGTAAAGCGCAGGCCCGACCAGGTTGGGTCGATGGACGCGATCTTGTAGTCCACCAGGCCATGCGCCAGCCCGGTCTCGCGTACGACGCGCTCGGAAAGATCGGAGACGACGCCGGAGGCCTTCTTCGGCCAGCAGATCCAGAGCCCGC
>DAOUKN010000083.1:0-2885 GCA_034421255.1 Chloroflexota bacterium
CGGCCCATATCCCGGTGCATACGCCCGCTCCTCAATCCTCCGCCTGGCGACGCCCCATGGTCCGCCCCGCCCCCCGATTTATGCAAAGGTCTCCCTTCGCGGGAATGACGGAATGCTCCCGCAACGGTCTTCCTCCCCGGGAATGACGGAGGTTTGCGCAAGGGTCTCCTCAAGGGAGGGAAGAGCTGGTGCAGGAATGACCAGGGGGCGGCTCGTCGAGCCGCCCCCTATGGCATGGGTCGCGTGTCGCTCCGCTGCTAGGGAGTCTCGAAACGGCCGGTGGAGGTGATCTCGCCGCCGGTGATCTGCCAGATTTCGATGGGGCCGAACACGTCGCCGTTTTCGTCGAAGTCCACCGCGCCCGAGGCGCCCTCGTAGTTGACGTCCCCGCCGTCGGCGATCACGGCCAGCGCCCGCCGGATGCCTTCGACGCCGGGCCCGACGACCTCGCCCGGAGGATTCGCGACTGAGCGCAGCGCGTCCCGGATGGCCACGCCGTCGGTGGTCGTGCCCGCCTTGGCCGCCGCCAGCGCGATCAGCGCCACCGCGTCGTAGGTTTCGGCGAGATACGGCTCAACCGGCACCTCCACGGCGTAGGTATTGGTGTAGGCGCTCTCGAACGCGGCGCGCTGCGGGCTGTCCACCGATCCCGGCGCCGTGCCCAGGGTTCCCTCCAGCCGGTCCCAGCCGATGGCCTCGTTCATCTCCGCCGACTTGGTGCCGTCAACGAAGAGGAACTTGCCGGCGTAGCCGCCTTCCAGCGACTCGCGCACGTAGATCTGCGCCTGCCCGGGGTAGCTGATGGCGACGAGCGCATCGACGCCGCCGGCCGTGGCGCGCTCCAGCTCGGAGGCAAAGCTGGGCTGCTCGTCCTCGTGCGGCACGGCGTCGACGATGCTTCCCCCAAGCGAGGTGAACGTGGCGTCGAAGAGCTCGGCTAGGCCCTCGCCGTACGGGTTGTTGATGTACATGACCCCGACGTTGCGGAATCCCTGCTCCCAGGCGAGGCGCCCCAGCACCACGCCCTGCGCCGCGTCGGAGGGCGCGGTGCGGAAGAGGAAATCGTTGTCGTCGAGCACGGTGATGCTGGGCGCGGTGGAGGCGCCGGAGATTTGCACAACTTGATTCGGCACGGTGACCGAGGTGGCGACCGGGATCGTCACCCCGCTGGCCAGGGCGCCCACGATGGCCACGGCGTTCTCGATTTCCACCAGCGCCCGCGCCGACTCGACGCCTTGCACCGGATTCACGCCGGTGTCGCGGCTGATGATGATCAGCGACCCGCCGCCCACGCCGCCCGCGCGGTTGACGTGATCAGCCGCCAGGGTGGCGGCGTTGCGATGGATGGGGCCAAAGAACGAGAGCGAACCCGTGAAGGCATTGAGCTGCCCGACGATCAGCGGCGGAAGCATCGCCGCTTCCTGCACCACAACCTTCTCGACGGGAACTTCCTTGATGACCTCTTGCGTGACCACGGTCTGAACCGGGACTTCCTTGATGACCTCTCGTGTGACGACGGTTTCGACCGGAACTTCCTTGATCACCTCTTGCGTGACCGTTTCGGTTTCGCCGCAAGCTGCAAGCACTGCCCCGCCGGCTACGCCGAGCAGGCCGACGCTCACCACTCGAATCATGTCGCGGCGGGTCATCACTCGCCGGTCAGCCTTCGAAACATCCATCTGCACTCCCACTCTGACTTTGCCGCTCGTCAGCGAGCGGCTCGCGCGACTAGCATAGCGACCACAAACGATGATTCAACGGTCGCCCGCGCCCCTCTAGTGTTCGCCGACCGCACCACTCGATGGCGGTTCGGCGTCGTTGCCGTCACATGCGCCGCGCTTGTGACGGCGGCGTGCGATGCCGACCCCGCGGACGCTCCGATCCTCACGATCACGGCCCGCGCCGCGCGCTCGATTCCCGGCGGTGCGTCGGCACCGGAGCCAGCACCAACCGCGACCGTTTCCTCAACGCCGGCAGTTGCCAGCCCGGCAACCCCGACCGCATCCGGCACACCCGAGCCACCGCCGGGCCCAACCGCGACTCCAACCAGCTCCGCGCGGATGGATCGGCTGCCGGCCGGCCAAGAGGCGCGGGTCGTGCGCGTGATCGATGGCGACACCCTCGTCGTCCGGTCGCAGGGAGCCGAGCACACGGTGCGGCTGCTCGGCATCGACGCGCCCGAACTCAGCGACAAAGGAGGGCAGGCAGCGCTGGCGGAGCAGGCGACCGCAGCCCTCACGGCGCTGGTCGGCGACGGCGCGGTCACCCTTGTTGCGGGTGACGAGCCGCGCGACGACGGCGGACGGTTGCTGCGGCACGTGGCGCGCGGCGATCTCGTCTTTTCGGTCGAGTTGGCGCGCCAGGGCTGGGTGCGCGCTCACGAATACACGCCCAATACGCTGCTGTTCAGCGCCATTGCCGAGGCCCAGCGCGAGGCGCGCGCAGCGGCTCGCGGGCTCTGGGCGCCGCCCGTGCCGGGCCTCGCCATGGTGGTGGACAAGGTGGCCGAGACCGTGGTGATCGCCAACGACGGCGGCGCGCCGGTTGATCTGTCCGGGTGGCGCGTGGCGAGCCTGCGGGGACCGCAGTCGGTGGAATTGCCGGCCGGGACCGTCCTTCAGCCGGGGACGACCCTGACGGTCGCCTCGGGCAGCAGCCAGGGCGATGTCTCGTTCGGCCAGCGGCACGTGTGGCACAACGAGCTTCCCGATTCCGCCGAGCTGCGGCGCCCCGACGGACGCGCGGCGCTGTACTGGGACGATCCGGCGGCGTCGGACTAGGGCGTGTTCACACTAACGTAGCGCATCGACGATGAGCGCGAAGAGGATGAAGCCCAGGAAGAGCGCGTCGAGCTTGTCGAAGCGCGAGAAGACGCGACGGAAGCC
>DAOUKN010000084.1:0-4678 GCA_034421255.1 Chloroflexota bacterium
GGGGACGGCGGCGACGGCGGTTCGATCGAGGTCCGCCGCCATTCGCGCCGTTCGCCTTCGCCTTGCCGCCGCTCAGGCGTTCGCCGGGCATCACGCGCCGGCCGTTGGCTCCGGCGGATGCTTCGGCGGGCTCGACGGATTCGGCGCCTTCCGGCAGAAACTCGGCCTTGAGCTCGTCCCAGTATCGCCGCGGAATGCGGCGCTCGAGGGAGTACTCGATCGAGGCCAGCCGGTCGAGACCGGCGCCGCTGACCAGGGTGACGGAGCGCCCCGCGCGGCCCATGCGGCCGGTGCGGCCGGTGCGGTGGGTGAACATGTCGGGATGATCGGGAATGTCGTAGTTGATCACCTGGGCCAGGCCGATGATGTCCAGGCCGCGGGCGGCGACGTCGGTGGCGATGAGCACGTCGATCTCCTCCCGGCGAAACCGGTCCATCACGCGCTGCCGCGAGGGTTGGGGCATGCCGCCCTGGATGGCGTCCACCCGCAGGCCGCTGCGGCGCAATCGGTCGCGCAGGAGGTCGACCCCGCGGCGGGTCCGGCCGAACACGATGGTCGGCACGCCGGGGGACTGCTGCAGGATGCCTTCGACGGCGGTGGCCTTTTCCAATTCGGGCACGACCCAGATCTCGTGGTCGATTTCGGGGAGGTCCTCGGGTCGGGTATCCAGCGCCACGTGCTCGGGGTCGCGCAGGTGACGCAGGGTGAGCCGCGCGACCCATCCCGGCACGGTGGCCGAGAACAGCGCCGTCTGGCGGGAGGCCGGCGAATAGCGCAGGATCGACTCGACCTGGGGCGCCATGCCGATGTCGAACATGCGGTCGGCTTCGTCGATGACGAGCATGCGCAGGTCGTCGACGTTCAGGTCACGGCTTTCGATCAGGTCCAGCACGCGCCCCGGCGTGCCCACCACGACCTGCGCGCCATGGGCGAGCGCCTGGCGCTGTGGGGTGTAGCTGAGCCCGCCGACGATGCGCACCGACGGCGGGGCGTCTGGACCGAGCAAGGGATCGATGACGGTGCCGATCTGCTCGGCGAGCTCGCGGGTCGGCGCCAGCACCAGGGCCTGGACGCGCGGATGATCGGGGTCAAGTCCTTCAACGATCGGGATGGCGTAGGCCAGGGTCTTGCCGGAGCCGGTTCGGGCTTGCCCGACGACATCGCGTCCGTCGAGCAAGTGCGGAATGCAGGCGGCTTGGATGGGGGTGGGACTGGTGATCTCGTCGGCCGCCAGCGCGTCGACGAGATCCGGTCGGACGCGCAGCGCGGTGAAACTCTCGATAGCGGGTGCCCTTCTGCTGGAACTGGCGCCCGCGGTGGGCCGGTCGAATTCTGCGGCCCGCGCCCTACGTGGTGCGCTGGGCGCCTCTAGCTTTCTCAACCATACACAATCGCATGGCCGTCGCGCAGTAGTATCGTGGCACCGGCGCGCCACCCGACGGACTCGAGGGCCCTGCGATGACCGTGCCGCCAACGCCAGCCCCGGACGTCCAAGCACTGTTCAAAGCCTCGATGTCGGCCCTGGCTTCCGGCGTCGCGGTGGTGACGGGCGCCGCCGCCGACGGTTCGCCGCGCGGGCTCACCGTCACCTCGATCGCGTCGTACTCCGCCAATCCGCCGTCGGTGATTGTCTGCGTGGACGAGAGTTGCAACAGCTACGAGGCGCTCACGACAGGGAGCCATTTCGCGGCGCATCTGCTGCAGGCGGAGCAGGCCGACGTGGCCGCGCTTTTTGCCTCCAGCGCCATCGATAAGTTCGACCGCGTGTCGTGGTCGCTCTGGGACGATCGGCTCCCCGTCCTGCGCGACGTGCTGGCGGTGGTGATCTGCCGCCGCATCAGCACGACGGTGCTCGGGGATCACGCGATCCTGGTGGGCGAGGTGGTGGACGGGTCGATGCAGGAGGCGCAGCCGTTGGTCTACTGGCGGCGCGGGTTCTACGAGGGGCCGGGCGCGCCGATGGACGGCGGCTAGGGGGATTCGCACAGGCAGCCACAACGGCTGCCCCTACAGGGACTTCAGCGGGGAGCGGGAGCAATGGCTGCAACAGCGCGTGATCTTCTGGCCGACCGGGGCTATGCGGCGGATCCCATCTATCTGACCGATCTCGACCGCGTCACGCCGGCCTCGGCGCTGGCGTCCGAGCTGCGTCCACGCACCTGGCAAACGCTGCCGTACGAGACCGACCACCTGCGCGGCGTGCTGCTGTGGGCGGGATTCGAGTCGCAGTCGCCGGCGGTCAGCTATCCGCTCGGCCGGCGCGGCTGGCATGCGATATCCGTAGGGTTTCACCCGACCGCCGAGGACCAGGGCTGGCTGGGGCAGGTGCTGGTGAAGCTCAGCGGCGACGACACCTACTCGATGCTGCGCTGGGATCCGCCGGGCGGGCTCGACGGCCATACGCGCCGGCAGCGGTTCGAAGAGCTGTTCTGGCGCGTGGCGAACCTGGACGGCCAGGACCTGGTATTCGAGCAGATCACGCGGCGCGTGGCGGCGGGCGATGGGCCGGGGACGATCCAGGGCGACGCGGCCAAGATCGCCTACGTCAAGCTGGTGCCGCTCTCCGACGCCGAGGCGGCGGCGCATGAGCGAGACCTGCGCGACG
The DNA here is from genome assembly GCA_034421255.1 of Chloroflexota bacterium. Taxonomy (GTDB): domain Bacteria; phylum Chloroflexota; class UBA11872; order UBA11872; family UBA11872; genus JAJECS01. The sequence continues at coordinate 2,606 of DAOUKN010000084.1, forward strand.
CCTCCACCCGCCTGCTATTTGGGCACAACGACGCGTTCTATCCCTACACCTATCGCACGACGACCGCCGAGGAGATCCGGCGCGAGGTCGAGCCGTACCGCGAGACGGACTTCGCCCGCATCTACTGGGAGGTGGGCGGCGGCGACAAGCTCTACTACCCCACGTCGGTGGGTCGCAATCCCGCTGATCTCGAGCTGGCGGGCTACAGCCGGCTGGGGGAGCGCCTGCTGGTGGAGAGCTTTCGCGAGTTCCGGCGCACGGGCATCGATCCGGTGGACGTGGCGCTGCGGCACACCCACGACCTGGGGATGGAGTTCCACGCCAGCTACCGGCTGGCGGCGTGGACCTATCCGCCGACCACCATGGAGGGGTTCTTCAAGGGCGGGTATTTCGAGCGGCACCCGGAGCTGCACTGCATCGACCGGCAGGGACGAATCCTGCCGCGGCTGTCATACGCGTTTCCGGAAACCCAGGAGTTTTGCCTGGCCGTGCTGCGGGAGATGGCGGCCTATCCAGTCGACGGCATCGCGCTGCTGTTCAACCGGCGACCGCCGTACCTGGACTACGAAGCGCCGCTGGTCGAGAGCTTCAAGCGTGAGTTCGGCGAGGACCCGCACGACCTGGACGAGCGCGATCCCCGCTGGCTGGCCCACCGCGCCGCCGTGCTCACGGCGTTCATGCGGCGGCTGCGCGCCGAGATGGACGCCGCTAGCGCCGCGCGCCAGGGCAAGCGGATCGACATTTCCGTGTGCGTGCTAGGCACCGAGGCCGACAACGACTTTTTCGGCCTGGACGTGGCCACCTGGGCGCGCGAGGGCCTGATCGACACGCTGATTCCCTACAGCCCCGCGCCGCTGGCCCTGCCGGTGGCCGAAGATACGTGGATTTCGGGCGAGCAGATCCAGCCGTTCGTGGAGGCGGTGCGCGGGACGCCGTGCCTGATGGCGCCGAACCTGATGCCGCGCGACCTGAGCGCGGAGGATTACCGCCGTATGGCCTCGATGCTCTACGGCGCCGGGGCTGAGCATCTGTTCGTGTGGGACTGCGCGGGCTCGTGGTTCCGCGCCAACCACCAGTCGCACTGGAATGCGCTGCGCCGGCTGGGTCACCGGGACGAGATCGAAGCCTGGCGGCAGGCGGGCGAACCAAGCCTGGCGAATCCCACCATTCCTCTCCGCACCCTGGGCGGCTGGGACATGACCACGATCGCGCCTGGCTGAGGTGGAGGGGCGGTTCGCGAACCGCCCCTACCTCGGAATGTGTCGGCATGCTGCGTAGGGGCGCTTCGCGAAGCGCCCTTCAGACCTGCTAGCGAACGGGCTTCAGGTTCGGCGCGAGTTCCCGCCCGCTGTCATCAACCGCGCGCAGCGCGAAGACCCAGGAGCCCCAGGATTGCCCCGCCAGCCCGTCGTCCGGGTTGTCGAGCTTGACTTGCAGCCGATTCCAACCGGCCCGCAGCGCCAGCCGATGCTCCCGATTGCGGAAGTAGGCGTGGCGTCCGAGCGACTCCCACTGACCGTCGCCGACGCGCAGCCGCAACTCGTTCACCCAGCCGACCTGCAGCGTGAATGTGTCGTCCGCTTCAGCATGCAGCCACGTTTCCGCCAGTCCGACCGCCGGATAGGTCAACGAGTTCTCGGCGGTGATCGGACGGAATGACAGCGTGAAATCGACGAAGCCGTGAATGTCGGCGGCCGGCGCCCAGCGGGCGACGTGCCGCTCGCCGTGGCGCCAGGGTGAATCGGGCGGGTACCCCATCTCGGCGAATCGGTCGGCGGCATCGGCACGGTCGGCGGCTGCGTCCAACGCCGCTTCGTGATCCGGATGGAACGGACCGAGCAGCTGCCAGCGTGGTTCCGGGTCCGGGGCGCCGGTGGCGTCGTATGGCAGCTCGGTGCCGAGCAGGAGCTGGTCCCAGTCCGGCATGCGAGCGAACGGCCGGTGCGGCGGTTCCTGGTACCAGTACGCCGTGCTGCAAATGTCGTTGGCCATCGATCCGAAGCGAACCTGGAGCGATTGCCCGAAGGGGATGGCGTCTGCCTCGAAGAAGCGGTATGCCGCCAGCGTGTGTCG
>DAOUKN010000085.1:0-10508 GCA_034421255.1 Chloroflexota bacterium
GTGGTGGCCGTCACTCCGACCGCCGCCCCATAGCGCTTGACGACCTTCCAGACCGACTGCGGCGATAGACGGAGGCGTTCGCCGCCGCGGCCTGGATCGCGCGGCGCGCCGTGGTGGCGGATGAAGAGCGGCACGTAGGAATCGCGCCGCAGTCCCAGATAGGTGCGGAGCGCCTCCCGCGCGTCGTCGTCGAAGAAGACCACCCGCTCGCGCCGTCCCTTGCCGGTGATGAGCGCCTGCTGGGCATGACCGTCGTCAACGTCGCGGCGATCGAGTCGCGCCACCTCGGCGCGGCGCATGCCGGTGCCGTAAAGCACCTGCAGCAGGGCGCGGTCGCGAGCGACGCGCAGTCGCGTCTCCTCGCCGGCATCGGCGGGGACCAGCGCCGGCAGCTCGTTCTTGACATAACCAACAATGATCGCCAGCGCATCGTCCACCCGCGGCGTGCGATAGCGCGGGGCGGCCCGCACTCCGTGGAGGCGCTCGACGGCGCGCTCCAGCGAGAGCGTGGTCAGCGACCCCTCGCGCAGACAATGCCGCAGGAAGGCACGCGCGGCGGCCACGTAGGTCTGAAGGGTCGCCTCACGCTCAGGCCCAAGCTCGTCGGCCAGCGCCAGGTAGAAGCCTTCGAGCGCCCCGTCGTCCAGGCGGTCCAGCGTGATCTCGTCCGCCCCGGCCTCCTCGCGCGCCCAGCGCATGAAGCGACGCAGACCAGTGCCGTAGGTGCTGCGGGTACGGGGGGATTTGGCCCGCAGGCTGTCCAGGAAGCGCTCGGACGCGGCTTGGAGTGTTCGATCCATGGCGTTGACTTTACATAACACAACCACAAATGTCAAGCATCCGTTACCGCCGGCGCTCGCGTCCTGCCGGAACAGCACGCATACGGCTGGAGAACTAGGCGTCCTCGAGGATTCCCCCGGCCCCGGCCACCCGCCAGAAGGCGTAGTCGGCGTGGTGAACGATGGTGTTCTCGAGGCTGCGCTCGACGAGCTCGCCCTCGCCGGAGTGGGCGCCCGCCATGTGCGCCACCTCCTCGGGCAGGCCCACCGTGAGGCAGATGTGCACGCCGTACGCCGGGTGGCGGATCGACGGACGTCCCGCCTTGCCCGGGGCCGCTTGCCAGCGCGCCTGGTTCACCGGATCGAACTCCCACGGCTTGCCCACGTCGTGACACAGCGCGCCCGCGACGAGCAGGTCGCGGTCGATGGGCAGCGCGGGAAACTGCCGCTGCATCTCGTCACCGATCAGCATGGCCAGTTGCGTCACGCCGCGGATATGGTCGGCCTGGGTGCCGTCGATGAGCGTCGGCATGCCTGGGTTGCCGGACGCCGGGATCTCGGCGATGGCGTTGAAGCTGCTGCCGGCAAGCGCCGTCGCCCAGGCCTCCACGACCTTCCCGCGCAAGTCCGGGTCGGCAATTTCGGCGATTTGCGGCAGCTCCCGCCTGACGTGCTCGCGCTGCGCATCGGTAATCGACATGGGACTCCTCACGGCGACGGTGGCTAATTCAGTGTGCCGCAAGCGCAACGTACGCGGCGAGCGCCTGGCTCGCGGCTGTGTCCACCGATATATAGTAGAACTAATACGCATTAGTTCTACTAATGCCAATCAGGAACGGACGGCTCCGATGGCTGCCGCCTGGCCATGAGCACACGGCCGGAAGTGCACGATCCGTCGACGTCAGCCGGGCCGGAGAGCCACGTGTTCCCGCCGTCTTCCCTAGCCACGGCCTCGGCCCGTTCCTACCAATTGTCCGCGACCGTGCGCGAAAATCTCGCCCGGGCGCCCACATCGGTCACGCGCCGCCGGTCGCCACGCCATCGAGCGCCACTTCGGTCCGCTTGCGACTGGACCTCACCACGCGAAGACACCCTAATCGTTATGTAAAGCTCTTGCCCTGTCGCTACGACGAACCCACCAGGCAGCCCACGGCCTCGATCGACCGATACCGATGGTCGAAGGCCACGCTGCCATCGTCCTCGGTCGTGGTCAGCGTCACGCCGCGCTCGAACACGGGTTGATTGCCCGCCAGGAAATCAGGCTCGTAGACGTCCCGGTCCACGTAGTCGGCGGTGCGCCCGTCGGCCCAGCGGACCGTGTAGATCGTGCGCGGCAGCTCGAGCGAGCTGGCGTCGGGCCGCCGTAGACGGTGGACGAGGTCTTCATCAACCGTTACGCCAAGGCCGGGCGCCTGGGGCACCGGCACGTAGCCATGCTCGACCGACAGCGGTTCCGTGAGCAAGTCGTAGGCGTAGGTGTTGAGGCAGGAGATGGCCGGCCAACGCGCCGCCGGTAGCACCGCGCCCAGATGCATGGCGAACGCGGTGGTGATGCCCGTGCCCACCAGCTGGAGCCACAGCGGCATGTTCGCGGCGGCGGCCTGCGCCCCCTGATGCAGGCAGGCGGCGGCGCCGGCGCCGACCACAAATCCGTCGCACACGCCCTCACGCACGGCGGTCAGGAATGGCGGGGAATCGAAGTGCATGGCAATCGGGCGCGGCACGGCCGCCCGCAGGGAGCGGTTGCCGCCGATGTCGGGCTGGGGAATCGGCGTTTCGAAGATCGCGACCTTGGGATTGCCCGCCAGCGTCGTGAGCAGCGGTTTGGCGTGCCCGGCGTCGACCAGCAGCCCGTTGAAGTCCAGGTCCAGCTTCGCGTGCGCGGGCGTCGCGTCGCTTACGGCTTCCACCTGCGCGACGATGTCGAACCAGGGACGCGCCTTGAGCTTGAACGCGATATAGCCGGCCTCGGTGCCTCGTCGCGCCTCGGACGCCCAATCGTCCGGCGGCATGTCGTAGCACCACCAGGCCAGCGGACATCGCGCGCGCACGGCGGAACCCATGAGCCGGTGCACCGGCACCCCGAGCGCCTTGCCGACTACGTCGAACAGCGCCTGCTGCAGACCGGCGCCGAGCGAGTCGTCCCAGAGCAGCTCAGCCGGATTCGCACCCATGGCGCGCTCCACACCGGCATCGGTGACCACGCCCCAGGTGTAGTGCGGCAGGGTCTCGCCCCACCCCACGAGCCCCGTGTCGGTGGTAACTTTGCATAGCTCGGAAAGGGCCCAATCGGCCAGCCCTCGCCGCATGTGGCGTCCCGCCGTGGGCGTGTGACCAGCGTCGACGACGATTCGCTCGATGCGCGTAATCCGCATCCCGGTACCCGATGACTGTGGCGTGCCACAGTCTCGCACGCTCGTTCGGCGCGCCGCCGACGGCGGCGACGCTGGCCTCGGCAAGGAGAGGTCGCGCCGCCATGCCTCATCCCGCGTCTCTGGTCGGCCGCCGGCGAGTCTTGGCTTATGTCGCCGGACTTGGGTTGGCCACCGTCGCGCCCGTGACCGCGCGCCCGGCGCCTGCCGTGGAAGCGCTTTCGCTGCCGGTCCCCGGTGAATCGTCGCCGCGAACCTGGTGGCTCGACCAATGGTACGGCAACACCAGGTTTGCCTACCGCATGCGCCGCAGCATCTACTTCGCGGGCCAGGGGCTGCACTTTGGCGTCGACTTCGGCATGGCCTGCGGCGGTGAGATCCTGGCCGCGGCGGACGGCATCGTGCGCGAGATCGGCGGCGTGCGCCGCGCGTGGCCGCTGCACGTAGCCATCGATCATCCCCAGCTTGGCATCACGACCGTTTACGGGCATCTGTCACGGAGCGTGGTGTCGAACATCGGCGAGAGGGTTCGCCGCGGCGATGTCATTGCCGAGAGCGGCGACTCGGTGACCCACGCCTGCAGCGGCTCGCCCCACCTGCATTTCGAGGTGCGGTACGACGGCATGCGCGCCAGCACGAATCCCGTGCCCTGGGTCGCCGCCGATTGGCCCGCGATCTACGCGCCGCGCGGTGGGCCCCCATTCGAGATCGACCTCCACAATCCCTCGCGCTGGCAGTCGATCTATGACCAGCCGGACGTGCGCTTCGGCGGGCCGTACCTCAACGAGTTCGAGCAGGCGTGGCCACCGGCATAGACCCCAACACCGTGCGGCTGCGGGAGGCGGTCTCCCGCACGGTGCCCCCCGGATGGATCTGGTCGCCAGATGGTGGCGAGGTTTGGGTGCTGGATGTGGGGGAGGACGGGCTTCCCTATACGCGGGCGGTGGATATTGAAACGGGCGACGAGCGAGTCGTGACGCATGTGTGGGGTCAATTCTCGAGGTCGCGACGGTACATCCTGACCGCGGGCCAAGAGCGCGAGGACATCCGCGTGCACGATCGCAGCACGCTGGCCACCTGGGAAGTGCCACGGATCGGCAGTCGTCCGCTGCCCAATCCCGCGGAGACGCACCTGGCGGGCAATCTCTGGCACTCGGGCGCCCAACGGCTGTTCACCACGCCGGCGGACGTCGTTCGCACCCGGTTGGACGGCGGGGACCGCCGTGTCGTGGACCAAGTATTGGGTGGCGTCGCCGGATGGCGCGCCGACGGCCGGCTCCTGGTCGTTGGACGCGACATCCCGGACGCGGCCACCACGCTCCGGGTTGTCAGTCCCGAGGGCGCGCTCGAGCATGAATGGCTGCTCGGCCGGCGCGTGCGGACGACGCAGGTGTCGCCATCGGGTCGGCACATGACGTTTGCGGTCGTCTTGGACGAGCGTGGTCGCAATGGACAGTTCGCAATTGACCTGTTCACCGGCCGCAGGTGGACCCTGCCGTCCCGCATGAGTCTGCGCTGGATGCCGGACGAGAGCGGGCTGTTGGCCGTGTCACTCAGACGAAGCCCCGGCCGCCCATTCCGCCTCTGGCGCCTGGCTGCTCCAAACTTCCATCTGGAAGGCGCGCTGACCGATCCGGATCTCCACAACGTCGACATGGAGGTGCTGGACTGGCGGATCAGTCCCACCGGCGCCGCGCTGGCGTTCCGCACGGCGCGCGAGGCGCACCTGCACGTGCTCACCTGGGAGCGCACCCAGGCCAGCTGAGCCGTTGGTTCTAGTCGGCGGGGGTCCAGTTCACGTCCGGCGAGCGGTTGGCCGTCACTTCGTCCAGTCGGCGAACAGGCGCCGTCGTGGGCGCCGCGTGCAGCAAGTCTGGAGCCGCCTTGGCCTCGTCGGCCACATTGATCAGGGCCTCCGCGAACTGGTCCAGCGACTCGATCGACTCGGTCTCGGTCGGCTCGATCATCAAGGCCTCGTCGACGATCAGCGGAAAATACACCGTGGGCGGATGGACGCCGTAGTCAATGAGCCGCTTGGCGATGTCGGTGGTGCGGACGCCCAGCCGCCGCTGCCGCGTTCCCGCCAGCACAACTTCGTGCATGCAGATGCGGTCATAGGGGATGTCGAAGTGCGGCGCCAGTCGCGCCCGCAGGTAGTTGGCGTGCAGCACGGCGTCGTCGGCCACCTCGCGCATGCCGTCGCGTCCGAGACTGCGAATGTAGGTGTAGGCCCGGATCAAGTTTCCGACGTTGCCGACATGCGAATGCACCCGGCCAATGCTGTCGGGACCCGCCGGCTCCAGCGCATAGCCCGAATCGGTCTTGACGAAACGCGGCCCTGGCAGAAACGGTGCCAGATGCGCCTGCACACCGAGCGCCCCGGCGCCGGGCCCGCCACCGCCGTGAGGCGTGGTGAATGTTTTATGTAAATTCAAGTGCATCACGTCGATGCCCAGATCGCCCGGGCGCACCCGGCCCAGCATCGCGTTCATGTTGGCGCCGTCGCCATACACCTGCCCGCCGGCCGCATGGACGCGCCGCGTGACCTCCAGGATTCGCTGCTCGAACAGGCCGAGCGTGGTCGGCAGCGTGAGCATCAGGGCCGCCACGTCGTCGTCGAGCTTGGCGTCCAGCTCGGCCAGGTCGATGTTGCCGTCGGGCCCCGTGCCCAGGGGTTCAACGCGCATCCCGGTCATCGTGGCCGTGGCGGGATTCGTGCCATGCGCCGAGTCGGGCACGAGCACCGTCGTCCGCCGCTCACCACGACTGCGCAGCCATGCCTGGATGCAGAACAGTCCAACCATCTCGCCCTGAGATCCCGCCGCGGGCTGCGTGGTGACCGTGGCGAAGCCCGCAAGCTCAGCCAGCACGGCTTCCAGATCGTGAATGAGTGCGAGCAGCCCTTGCACCGACGCCTCGGGCTGGTAGGGATGCGGCTCGAGCAGTCCCGGCAGACGCGCCGTCACCTCGTTGATTTTCGGGTTGTATTTCATCGTGCAGGAGCCCAGCGGATAAATCGCCGTGTCGATGCTGTGATTGCGCTGCGACAGGCGCACGAAGTGCCGCATGACGTCGATTTCCGAGACCTCCGGCAGATCGAGCGCCCCGCGGATCTGGCCCTCGGGCAGCACCGCCGCCGGATCGACGGCGTCGAATTGCGGCAGCGGCGGTCGCACGCCGGGTCGGCCGGGACTGGCCAGCTCGAAGATCAACGGCTCGCTAGCCACGATGCACCGCCTGCCAGGCGTTCGTCAGCGCGTCGAGGTCGGCGCGTGTGGTGAGGTCCGTGGCGCACACCAGCAGGGCGTCAGCGAGCCTGGGATCGACGCGGCCCAGCGGGTAGCCGCCGAACACGCCCCGGTCGGCCAGCGCATTGACGGTTTCCTCGCCGCCGCGCGGCGCGTGCACGATGAACTCGTGGAAGTAGGGCGCCGCATTCGAGACGGTGGCCCCCACACTCGCGAGTGCTTCGGCGCACCGATGCGCCGCGCTCAGGCTTCGCGTCGCGAGGTCGCGCAGGCCCGCCGGGCCAAGGGCGCTGATCGAGATCGCCGCCCCCAGCGCCACCAGGGCCTGATTGGTCGTGATGTTCGACGTCGCGCGCTCACGCCGGATGTGCTGCTCGCGGGTCTGCAGGGTCAGCACGAATCCCTGCTCGCCATCGAAGTCGGTCGTGCGCCCCGCGATGCGCCCCGGCAGGCGGCGAATGAACGCCTGCCGCGTGGCCAGCATCCCCGCGCCGGGACCGCCGTACGCCGGCGGACCGACCAACGACCGCAGCTCGCCCGCCACGATATCGGCCCCCAGCTCGCCGGGCGGCGTCAGCAGGCCAAGCGAAATCGGGTCGGTGACGACGTAGACAATCTTGGCTCCATGGCGTTCGGCGGCCTCCACCACCGGCGTCGGGTCCACCACCCACCCGAAGAAGTCCGGGCGCTGCACGACCACGCAGGCGGTCGTGTCGTCGATGGCCGCGGCCACCGCCTCGATGTCGGGCGCCACGTCATCGCCGGTCCGAAGCCAAGCGTCGACGGTGCGAAGCTCCACGTCGACCGCCTGGGTATATGTGGCCGCGACTTCCCGGTAGGCCGGATGCACTGTCCCGGCCATGACGACGCCGGAGCGGCGGGTGATGGCCCGGCACATGAGCACCGCCTCGGCCAACGCGGACGCGCCGTCGTAGAGCGAGGCGTTCGCCACCTCCATGCCCGTGAGCCGGCAGACGAGACTCTGAAACTCGTACATGGACTGCAGCGTGCCCTGCGTCATCTCGGCCTGATACGGCGTATAGCCCGTGTACCACTCGGAGCGCAGCAGTTGCTGATCCACGAGCGCCGGCACGAAATGGCGGTAGAACCCAGCGCCAAGAAAGCTGGGAACGCCCTCGGGCACTCGGTTCTGCTCGGCCAGGGCGCGCACCTCGCGCAGCACGTCGACTTCCGGCAGCGCGTCGGGCAGGTCGAGCGTCGGGTCGCGATGAGCGTCGGGAATGTCGACGAACAAGTCGTCGATCGAATCGACGCCGATCGTGCGCAGCATGCGTGCGCGGTCGGCGTCGGTGCTAGGCGAGTAGCTCATCCACGAATGCGTCGTAGGCCTCGGCGTCCAACAAATCCTCGACGGCCGTGGCGTGGTCATCCGGGCGCACACGGATCAGCCAGCCGTCCCCCATCGGGGAGCTGTTGACCAGCTCGGGCGCGCCGTCGAGCTCGGCATTGATCTCGATGATTTCCCCGGCCACCGGCGCGTAGAGCGGCGACACGGCTTTCACGGACTCAACGGTGCCGAATTCGTCCATCACCTCCACGTGGAGGCCTGCATCCGGAAGCTCCACATACACCACGTCGCCCAATTCATCGGCGGCATAGGGCGTGATGCCCACGATGACATCATCGCCGTCAAAGCGAGCCCATTCGTGCTCGCGCGAGTAGCGTGCGTCGGTGGGAAACTTCATAGGAACCCGTCTACCTGAAGTGGCGCGCGTGGGCCCGCTTGGTCGACGGAGCGCGCCACGGTGCGCGGCAAGACCGACGCCTAGAATAGCCCAGCCACCCTGCTTGCGTTTGTGAAGCTCATGACATTGGTCCGGTCGTGCACGGTCGTCTTCGTGGGCGTCGGCGAGCCTGCCGCGCTGACGCCGCGAGCTCGTCGGGCGATTGGTGAGGCGGACACGCTCCTCAGCTGGATTGAGCCACCTGAGGGACTTGCAGGTCAGCCCGTGGTGCGTCTCGCCACGCCGTCGCGCCAAGCGTGGGAATCAACGCTGCTTGGCCTGCGGAAAGCCGACGTGACCTACCTGGCCCCGGGTTACGGACCCGACGACGACCCGGGGGCGATCGTCGTTCGCGAAGTGCTGGCGGACGCGGGAATCGAGGTTGCAGTGGTTGGCCTGGACGGACCTCAGACGCCCGGGCCGGCGATGATTGGCCCGGCCGCCGAGTCCTGGCGGCCCGACCCGGCGCTGGCGGCCGTGATCCGCGGCGTGCGAGACACCTCGGAGCTCGAACGCTGGCGTCGAACGATTGCCGGGGAGTTTGGCCCGGACGTCCAACTGCGCGTGCGCGCGTGGAACGCAACCACCTGGCGGGACCTCAACGATCGATCGGCGGACTTCCCCCTGACGCTGCGCGCGGAGCCTACCGAGGTCTCGCGCGAGCGATCGGTCGCCCGTCTCCGCGAGGTCTTCGAAACGCTGCGCGGACCCGAGGGTTGCCCGTGGGACCGCGCCCAAACCCACACCTCGCTGCGCAAGTATGTCCTGGAGGAGGCCGCGGAAGTCGTCGACGCCATTGACGACGGCGAGCCGGGAGACCTTTCCGGTGAGCTCGGCGACCTCCTGGCCAACATCGTGCTCCACGCCGAAATCGCGCGACAGGCGGAGGATTTCGCCTGGCCGGACGTCGTCCACGGCATCACCGCCAAGATGGTGCGCCGCCATCCGCACGTCTTTGGCGAGCAGACCGCGCACCGGATATCCGAGGTCGCCGCCATCTGGCAGCACGCCAAACGCGCCGAAGCCGGGCGGCACGGCAAGGCGATCCGGGATGGCGCGCTGCCCGCCCTGTCGCAGGCGGCCAAGATCCCCGTGAGTCTGGATGGCGATGCGGCGTCGGCCGGTCTGGCACTCGCCGCCAAAGCTTCGGGAATAGACCCCGAGCTGGCGCTCCGCGACGCGCTGCGGCGGATTCGCACGCGGCTCCCGCCGATCGAGTCGGCGCAAGCCGACGGTTCGTCGGTTGAGAATCATTATGTCAAATAAGTCTCGACGGATACGACTGTCGGGGTCACCACGGCCAGCGCGCCCAATCCCTGCCACCATTGGCGGCATGCACTCCGCGGCATTCGAGGCCTGATGGAGCGCTTCGTCGCCTTGATCAGTGACTTCGGGACCACCGACTCCTACGCCGGCCAGATGGAGGCCGCCGTGCTGGCCCATGCCCCGGACGCTCGCGTGGTGTCGATCACGCACGGAATCCCCCCACAGGACATCGCGTTCGGCGCCGTCGTCGTGGCGGCCTCGCTGGAGCGCCTGCCGCCAGGCGCGATCCTCGTGGCGGTGGTCGATCCCGGCGTGGGCGGCCGGCGTCGCGGGCTGATCGTGCGCGCCGCGTCGCGCTGGCTGGTGGGCCCCGACAACGGGCTCCTGACGGGCCATGACGCCATCGAGGGCGTCTGGCATCTCGACCGACCCGAGTACTGGCATCCCGATCCACACCCCACGTTTCATGGCCGAGATGTGTTCGCCCCCGTCGCGGGGCACCTTGCTCGCTACGTGAGACCGGACGTGATGGCGACCCCCATCGACAATCCCTTGCCCGCGCCCGGAATCCTGGCCCGGTCGCAAGGCGGCAGCGTGGAGGGCCGCGTCGTGCACATCGATCGCTTCGGCAATTTGATCACCAACATCGTGAGCACCGCCGTTCTCGCCGTCACGCACGGCGTCGTGGATCTCCGCGATCGGCGCATCGGCGGCGTGCAGCCCACCTACGGATCGGGTAGGGACCCGGTGGCCGTGGTGAGCAGCCTGGGGCTGTTGGAAATCGCGGTGCCCGGCGGTAGCGCCGCCGCGTCCCTGGGCGCGAAACGCGGCGACCCCGTGCGGCTGCGGCCGGCATAATGCCGCGATTCGTGCCTGCACGGCACATTATGTCAAATCCAGGGTCCGGGACCGCGCCGTGCTGCTGAGGTACGCCTCCGATCCGGAATTCCTCATCATGGTGATCGTCGCGTTCGTCGTGGCGATCACCATTCACGAGGCCGCGCACGCGCTGGCCGCCACGTGGCTTGGCGACGATCTGCCGCGGCTCCAGGGACGCCTGACGCTGAACCCTATGCGTCACCTCGATCCGCTGGGCAC
>DAOUKN010000086.1:0-6180 GCA_034421255.1 Chloroflexota bacterium
CAGCATGATGTTCATGATGCCGATGCCGCCGACCAGCAGCGAGATGCCGGCGATCGCTCCCAGGAACAGCGTCAGCGTGCCCGTCACCTCGCCCAGCGCCTCGATGATGTCCTGCTGGGTGCGGATGGTGAAGTCGTCCTCGGTCACGTCGTGCCGCAGCCGCAGCAGCGCGCTGACCTCGTTGGTGACGGCCTCGATCGTCGCCTCGTCCTCGTCGGCGAGTGTCACGCTGATCTCCGAGACGATGTCGTCGCCGGCCAGCGTGCGCGATGGGCTGATGCGCGTCTGCAGCGTGGTCAGCGGCACCAGCGCCTGGTTGTCGCGGCTCTGAAACGTCGCCTGGCCCGACTCCTCCATCACGGCGATCACGGTGAACGTCTGGTTGTTGAGCCGCACCGTGGCGCCGATGGGGTTCTGGCCCGGGAACAGCTCGGTGGCGATCGTCTGCCCCAGGGCGATCACGCGGGCGCGTCGGTCCAGGTCGTCGTCGGAGATGAACCGACCGGCCTGCGGCTGGAAGGTGCGCACCTCGGCGTAGCTCGGGGTCGCGCCGATGATCTGCGTGGAAAACGCGTTGCCGCCCGCCACCAGCGATGCGTTCGTGTTGCGGGTGGGGGCGATGTCCACGATGCCCGGAATGGCGGCGTCGCGAATGGCCTCCGCATCCTCCAGCGTCAGCGTCGACGTCGTGGCGCTCACGTCCACGAATCGGCCACCCGTCTGCGCCTGAACGCCGGGGCTGATGAAGAGCAGGTTGGACCCGGTGCCGCGGATGTTCGCCTCGATTGACGCCTGCGCGCCGGCGCCCAGCGACATCAGCGCGATCACCGCCGCCACGCCGATCACCATGCCCAGCACCGTCAAGCTGGTGCGCAGCTTGTTGGCGGCCAACGCCCGCAGGGCCAGTCGCACGCCGTCGGCGAGGCTCATGCGCCGTGTTCCGCGGGCGCCGTGCGGTCGTCGCCGGCAATGGCCCCGTCCACCATGCGGATCACGCGCTGGGTGCGCGCCGCCACGTCGGCCTCGTGCGTGACGATCAGCGTGGTGATGCCGCGCTCCACATTCAGGAGCGCGAGCAACTCCATGATCTCGTCGGCCGTGGCCGTGTCGAGGTTTCCGGTCGGCTCGTCGGCCAGGACCATGCTGGGGTTGCCCACCAGGGCGCGCGCAATCGCCACGCGCTGCTGCTGGCCGCCGGAGAGCTCCGACGGCTTGTGGTGCATGCGGTCCTCCAGCCCAACGACGGCCAATGCCTCTGCCGCGCGTTGCCGCCGCTGGCGATCGCGGGCATAGAGCAACGGCATCTCGACCTGCTCCAGCGCCGACATGCGCGCCAGCAAATTGAACGATTGGAAGACGAACCCGATCTTGCGGTTGCGGATGGCCGCCAGCGCGTCGTCTGATAGGTCTCCCACCAGCTCCCCGTCGAGGAAGTAGCTCCCGGCCGTGGGCGCGTCCAGGCAGCCCAGCAGGTTGAGTAAGGTCGACTTGCCCGAACCCGAGTGGCCCATGATCGCGACCATCTCGCCTTTTGCGATGTCGAACGAGACGCCGCGCAGGGCGTGCACGTCAATCGAGCCCATGGAATACGTCTTGGAGAGGTCTTCGACGCGCACGACGGGCGTTGGGGCGCCGTTCTCCTGGGGACCGGCGTCCACTAGCCGCCGCCTCCGCCCGGACCGCGAAATCCGCCGCCGCCGCCAAAGGCTCCGGGTCTGAACTGACCCGGCGTGAAGCCGGCGGGCAGCTCGGGCAGCTGGAATCCAGCCACGGCCGCGCCGGTCAGAACGACGGCCTCGCCCTCGACCAGACCATCGAGCACCTCGGCGAACAGATCGTCCTGCAGACCCACGCTGACGGGCTGCTGCTGGATCACGCCGTCGGGGCCGAGCACGCTCACGAATGATCGGGGCCCGACCGTCTGGACGGCCTGCCGCGGGATGGCCAGCGTGCCGGGTGACTCCGCCAGCACGATTGATACGTCGGCCGTCAGTCCGCTCAGCAGCCGAGGATCGGGCGAGGTGAAGCCGATCTCGACCGGATAAGTCACCAGTCCCTGCGACGCCTCGCCTTGCTGACCGCGATGGATCACGATGCCGGCGAAGACCGCTCCGTTCAGGGCCTCGAACTCCAGCGTCACCGACTGGCCCAGCTTGACGAGCCCGATGTCGGATTCGTCGACGTTCACCAGCACGTGGATCGACGCCGCCTCGGCCAGCGTGACCACGGTTGCCGGCGCCTCCAGCCCCACTTGACCGTTCACGTCGACCACGACGCCGGCAAACGGCGCCTCGATGAGCGCGTCGGCCAGGTCTTCCTGGGCCGCTGCCAGTCGCCGTTCGGCGTCCGTCACCGCCAGCTCGCTTTGCTCGACGTCCAGCGCGTCTGGTGGGGCCTGCACGTCGGCGAGCGCCAAATCGGCCCGGCGCACGGCGTTCTCCGCCCGCAGAATCTCCAGGTCGGACGGTCCCTCCCGCAGCTCGTCGAGCCGCGCCTGGGCGTCGGCCAGCGACAGCTCGGCTGCGCGCACGGCCTGTTCGGCGAGGCGCACGTCGGTTGGATCGGGTCCGGCAACCAACTCGTCCAGCCGCAGCCTGGCCGCCTCCAGCGACAGCTGCGCCGACGTCAGGCCGGCTTGCTCACGCAGCAGCTCGGCGGCCTCGGGGTCGGCGAGCAGGTCCTGCAAGCGCGCCTCGGCGGCGGTGACGCTGTGCGAGGCGACCACGATGGCGCTCTCCTGCGCGTCCACGTCGTTGTCCGACGCGCCGGCGAGAAGATCGGCCAATTCAGTCTCTGCATCTGCTATGGCCTGTCGCGCCTCGGCAACCGCCGCCTCCTGCACCGCGATGTCGACCTCGCTCGGACCCTCGGTCAACTCAGCGAGTCTCTCGTGAGCGGATGCCAGCGCCGCTCGCGCGGTCCTGACGGCGGCTTGCTGGGTGGCGATCTCGGTGGCCGACGGCCCCTCGACCAGCTCGCGCTTGTCGTCCTCGGCGTCGCGCAGCGCTCCCTCGGCTAGGGCAATGTTCGCCCCGGCCTCGGCGAGGTCGGCTTCGGTCGGGGATTCTTGCAGTTCATCCAACCGACGCTGCGCGGCGGCAAGTCCGCGCTCGCCGGCGGCGATGGCTTCGTTGAGGGCAACGTAGTCGGGACCGGCCCGCGCCTCGTCGAGTTGCCGGCGAGCCGACTCAAAGCTGGCTTCGGCGGATCGCACTCGAGCCGCGGCCGCTTCGACCGCCTGCTCCGAGGAGCCGTCGTACTTCGACTCGGCGTGAGCCTCGTGTGCCGAAAGCAACGTGGCCCTGGCGGACTCGTAGCTCGATTCGGCGGCGGCGATAACTGGAATCTGGTTGGCGGGCGCCTCGTCGGCGGCTCGTCTGGCGCTGTCGAGGGTGGCCTGCGCCGTGGCGATCTGATCGCGAGCGTCCTGGAGTTGCGATTCCGTCGGCCCGCTCTTCAGCGTGTCCAGCGACGACTGCGCTTGCAGCAGGCCGGCCTGTGCGCTTTGGACGGCGTTCTCGGCGTCGGCCAGATCGTCGGCGGTCGGATCGTCCGTCAGCGACGCCAGGTCCTCCTCGGCTTCGGCCAGCGCGGCACGGGCGGCCACAATGCTCGCGGCGGCCTCATCGATGTCGGCCTGCGCGGCGCCCTCGCGCAGCGTCGCCAGCTGGTCCTGGGCCTCGGCGTAAGCCGCCCGCGCCGATTGCAGCTTCAACTCGGCATTGGCCGCGTCGCTTGTGCTCGGGTCTTCCAGCAGTGTGTCCAGCGCGTCCTTGGCGCCGGCGAGGCTCGACCGGGCGGACTCAATCGCGCCTTCGGCGTCGGCCATCGCGGCGACGGACGGCTCCTCCAGCAGCTCCTGCAAGCCCAGCTCGGCGCTTGCCAGGCTGGCTTGCGCTGAGGCGATAGCCCCTTCGGCCTCAATCAGATCGAGAGCTGTCGGTCCGGACTGCAGGTCGTCCAGGTCCTTGACGGCGCGGTCAAGGCTGATCTGCGCCGAGACCACCGCCGCCTCGGCGACGGCAAGGTCCGACGTGGTGACCGGGGTCAGCAGATCGTCGAGCGACGCCCGCGCCTCCTGCACGTCAAGCTCAGCGCGCTCGACATCGGCGGCGTCGGCAGGCCGGAGCAGCTTGGCGAGCTGCAGCTCGGCTTGCTGCAGGGATGACGCGGCGTCGTCCACGGCTCGCTGGAGGTCGACGACGTCAAGCTGCGCCAGCACGGCGCCCGCGGGCACGAGCTGTCCCGCCTCGACGTGCAACGCCTCTATGGTGCCCGACTGCCCAAATCCCAGCCCGACCGTATTGCCGAACTCCACGTTGCCGATCACGGCGAGCGTGCTGACCAGGTCCCGGCGCTCGACACTGGCGGTAATCGGCGCTGCTTCCTCCTCGGCCTGGAAGACCTCCAGGCGAATGATCAGAAAGGCGGCGACACCGCCCGCGGCGGCCAGGACGAGCAACGCCACGATGGCCCTGCGCAGCAGTCTTGACATGATGGGCCTCGGTCTGGCGGCCGCACGTGCACCACGGCCACGGCGAATCTAGGCTTGAGCCTGTCGTCATCCGGTTGACCGGCTGTGCAGATTTCGTGGATTTTGGGCGAAAGGCCGCAAGTCGAACTGACGGCAAACCCGTAGGAGGCACGTGCATGGAAACCCGACGACTCGGCCGCACGGAGCACATGAGCTCGGTGGTCACCTTCGGCGCCTTCGCCGTTGGACGCAGGGTGGACCAGTCAGAAGCCGACGCCGCTGTTGATCTCGTGCTCAGTCGCGGCGTGAATCACATCGACGTGGCGCCCAGCTACGGCCAGGCCATGGAGCGCCTGGCGCCCTCCATGCCGGCCATTCGCGACCAGGTGTTTATCGGCGCCAAGACCGCCGAGCGCAGCTACAAGGACGCCTGGGAGAGCATCCGCTCCTGCCAGCAGCGGCTGGGTATCGAGGTGTTCGATCTCTTCCAGCTTCATTCCGTCAGCACATTCGAGGACCTAGACGCGGCAACGGGCGAAGACGGCGCGCTGCAGGCGCTCATCGAGATGCGCGAGCGAGGGCTCACGCGCTTCCTCGGCATCACGGGACACGGACCCGACGCGCCGCGCGTGCATTTGGAAGCGCTGCGGCGGTTCGACTTCGACACGATCATGTTTCCGGTCTCGCCCGCCATCTATCGCAATGCGGCCTACCGCCGCGACGCCGAGGCGCTGTTGGCCGAAGCCGCGGCGCGCGACGTGGGCGTGCAGACCATCAAGATGCTCGCCCGCGGCGGCTGGGGCGGGCGCGAGCGCGAGATCAACGTCTGGTACGACCCGCACCGCGAGCAGCCGGACATCGACCGCTCGCTCTGGTTCGTGCTCTCCCAGCCGGTCCACACCGCGCCCAGCACCGGCGACCTTCGCCTCTTGCCCCGGATCCTCGACGCCGCCGAGCGGTTCCACCCGCTCACAGCCGCCGAGCAAGCCGAGGCCGTCGCCGCCCAGCGCCCGCCGATGCCCGAGCCGAGACTTGGAATCGAAGCCGCGGCTTAGGAAAGCTCTGACTAAGTCGGTGGGCCGCGCCCCCATCCGTTCGTCCTGAGCTTGTCGAAGGGGCTATAGAACGGATCGGAGCGCATCGATGCCACTGTCCCCGCATCGGTCAGAGGATTCTTAGCTGCCCTGCGCCGGGGACGGTGCCACTTCGGCTTCGCTGTCGTCGGTGGCGTACATGATGGCTTCGATGGCGGCCCGCAGGTCCTCACCGGTTGGCGGCGCGGGCGCGCCTTCGGGACGTGCGGCGGCCGCGGCGTTCGCCTCGATGGCCTCCACGATCGCGTCGATGGCGGCGTCCACGTCCTGTCCCGCGACGAATAGAAGCGAGGCGAAGGACTGGCCGCCGGCGCGCGCTTCGCGTACGTCGGCAGGCTCGCGTCCGGTGCGCTCGGCGACGACATTGACGACCGCCTGACCCATGCCGACGAACTGTCTGGCTCCACTCGGCGCGACCGGCGCCTCCCCGTCGATCAGCGCGTTGACGGCGTTGCGCAGCGCAGCGCTGGGATCGAACCCGCCGCCCCCTCCACCGGCAAACCCACCGCCGCCGAATCCGCCGCCTCTAGCTCCGCTGCCGGGCGCGCCGCCGCCGGCGCCAGCCGCACCGGCCTGGCCACTGCCTGATCCCGGAAAGCTGGCCAGGATTTG
>DAOUKN010000087.1:0-3797 GCA_034421255.1 Chloroflexota bacterium
CTCTACCCGGACCTGATGAATCTCTACGCGGACCGGGGCAACGTGACCTGCCTGGAGCGGCGCTGCGCCTGGCGCGGCATCGAGCTGCGGGTCGCCACGGTCGCCTGGGGTGACGCGCTGCACGAGCCGCAGGACATCTACGTGATCGGCGGCGGGCAGGACCGGCAGCAGCGGGCCGCCAGCGAGGGCCTGACGCGGATGCATGCCGACCGCATCGGACGCGACATCGCCGACGGTGCGGCCATGCTGGCCGTGTGCGGCGGCTATCAGCTGATGGGCCGGTCCTACCGCGACGCCGACGGCACGGTGATGCACGGGCTCGGCATCTTCGACATGGAGACCGTTCACCCCGGGCCCGACGTGTCGCGTTGCATCGGGAACATCGCTTGCCGTTGGGAAGGCGGGCACCTGATCGGATTCGAGAACCACGGCGGGCGCACGTATCTGGGCGCCGGCGCGCGACCGCTGGCCATGGTCGTGAAGGGGTCTGGCAACAACGGCACGGACGGTGGCGAAGGGGCCGTGGCGGGCGCCGCCATCGGCACGTATTTGCATGGGTCGTTGTTGCCCAAGAACCCGCACCTGGCCGACCACCTGCTGACCATGGCGCTGCGGCGAGTGGCCCCGGAGTACGCACTGCCGCCGCTCAATGACGACGTCGAGTGGCGGGCCCATCGGGCCGCGCTGCGAATCGCGGGGGTGTCGGAGCGCCGTTAGCCGGTTGGTGAGGCCGTGCCCACCTCACCCGTCGCTGACTGAATCATCCGCGCCACGACTTCTGGTGTGTCGAGCTGGACGGAGTGCCCGGCGCCGGCAACCACCCGCAGGCGTCCGTTGAGCACTCGCGCCGCGACTTCCCGGCCCAGCTCAACGGAAAGCGTGCGGTCGCCGGCGCCCCAGAGCACCAGCACCGGCGCGCGCACGTTGGCAAGCTGCTCGCGGAGATCGTCGACCGGCGGCTGGATGTAGCCGTCGTGGACACCTTCCAGAAAGCCGGGCGTCTGGGTCTGGCGAAACAGGTCGTCGATGCGCCCACGCGGCAATCGGTGGGGGCGGGTCATCTGCTGCCGCTGACGCCACGCGAGCCAGGTTCGGCTGAACATGCTGCGCTCGAAGAGCCATACCACTAGGGGCCAGGTCCACGCGTCGCGGGCCGGATAGGGGTCCGGCTCGCGGGCGAAGGGCGCGATGAGGACCAGGTTCTTTACGCGCGCCGGATAGCGGCTGGCGAAGGCCAGCGCCGTCTGCCCGCCCATGGAGGCGCCGACCAACGTCACTGCGTCGAGTTGCAAGGCGTCCAGCAGAGCGCGCAGCCACTCGGCGCGTCCCCACACGCCGGCGGGCACCGTCGCGCCCTTGGCCGAGCGACCGAATCCCGGCAGGTCCACCGCGACGCATCGAAAGGCTTGCCCGAGTCGGTCAATCACCGGATCCCATACGCCGGCGGTGCTCAGGAAGCCGTGCAGAAAGACCACGGTCGGGCCGTCGCCCGTCACCCGCGCGTGATAGGCCGCGCCGTCCACCTCGATGAAGCCAGCCTCATCGGTCGCGGGGCCTACCGGCGTGGGTTCGAGGGGCGGTCGCAGGCGACGCCACGCGGCAAGCAGCACTGCAGCAACCGCCAGCGCCGTCGCAAGCACCGCGTGGCGCATGTGGAGTCCGGGGCAACCTCGCCAAAGCACGCTAGCACCTCGCGCCGGCCCGGGACCGTGCGGCGCTCGCTTCGGCAACGCCTACACTGGCGCGGATTGAATCTGCCGTGATCGCTACCCAGTCACGGCCCCGAGGGTCATGCGTGACACCGCCTCCACGTGACGATGCCGCCGCCGTGCGTGACGCGCCCGACGGGCGTCGCTCGCGCCGGTGGTGGTTGCGACGAAGCTTCGTGCCGCCGCTGGTGGCGGTGCTTGGCGCGGTCGGCATCGGCGCCGCCTGGCGTCTGGCCTGGACGCCGGCGGCGACTCGATTCGGCGGCACGATTCGCGTGGGCCGGCCCGACGACTACCAGGTTGGCGAGTCGCGTCACTGGGCGGATGGCCAGTTCCACCTGGTGCGAGTTCCCGACGGCTTTCTGGCGCTCTACGAGCGCTGCCCGCAC
This sequence comes from Chloroflexota bacterium, assembly GCA_034421255.1. GTDB lineage: Bacteria > Chloroflexota > UBA11872 > UBA11872 > UBA11872 > JAJECS01. The sequence continues at coordinate 2,099 of DAOUKN010000087.1, forward strand.
CTGGGCTGCCCGATTCCGCCCCCGAGGGACGGCGTGTTCGAGTGCCGCTGCCACTTCTCGCGCTTCGCCCTCAGCGGCGAGCGGCTGACGGGACCCGCCGAGCGCCCGATGGACGTCTTTCCGGTCGGCCTCAGCGGCGAGTCGCTGGTGGTGCGCACCGGCCTTGCGGCCGTTCGGCAGCGCGACGCCTACGACCCCGGCCAGGCGCTCAAACCGTAGCTCCGTGGCATGATGCGCGGCGAGCCGGCCGAACCACCGCGTGAGGAGCGTTCACCCTCATGAAACATCCCTCCTACGACCCCGCGTGCGATGTGTGCCACGCCAACGCCGGGGAGGCCCCGAGCCCCGGCGGCGTGATCTTCGAGAACGATCTCTGGTTCGTGCGCCACACGCCCCCACCCGCGCCGCTGGCAGGCTGGATGATGCTGCATCCCCAGCGTCACGTGCAGGGGCCGGCACATTTCACGGACGAGGAGACCGAGAACTTCGGTCCCGTGCTGCGGCATCTCACGCGAACGCTCGAGCAGGTGACCGGCGCGCTGCGCATCTACGTCGTGGCGTTCGGCGAGAGCGTGCCCCACATGCACGCCCACCTGGCGCCCCGCTATGCCCAGATGCCGAACGACGCCGTGGCCTGGAGCCTCAGCGACACGTTCCGGCAGGTGGCCGGGGGCGAGCTGCCCGGAGCCGACCAGGCCGACGTGGACCGCGTCATCACCGACTACCGCGCAGCGCTGGAGGCCAATCCGCCGCCGCGGTAGGAGCCTAGGGCGACGTTCGCTTTGCCAGTCCCAGGTCCGTCATTCCCGCGGAGGCGGGAATCCAGGCCCGGCTTTCAGGCCGCGCGAGCGGGCGCCGTGTCCCGCAGGCATCGAACTACCTAGAACCACGACGCTGCCACGAACCGCGCGGCGGTGACGACGCCTCTCGGCGGAGTGCCCGACTGCCGCAGCTCCGCGTCCAGGCGCATAGTCAGCGACTCGTCAGATCCATCCAGCGCTGCGTGGAACTCTGCCAGCGGGTCCGCGTCCTCTTCCAGGACCAGCGCCAGCGTGACCGGCGCGCGACCGCCGTAGATGCCCAGCGCGGCTTGCGCGTGCAACACCAGCCGGTCCAGGTCGCGAGGCGCCCCGGCGATGAGCACGCCGTCCCGCGGCGGCGCGCCTTCCGGCAGCGCCATCAGAGGATTCACGAACGCATCGTGCACGGAGGCCGGGTTCAGGCGCGCCACCATGCGTTCCACGCATGCGCGCCCCGCGCCGCCGATGTCGCCGATCACCGCCAGGCCGTCGCCCGCGCCCGGGATCAGCCAGAAGCGCGACTCCTCCGAGCCGTAGCGCGTTTCTGAAGCGGCCCGGTGGAACGGCGGGCGCGCGGCCTTGACGTCGTCCACGATCGCGACAACCTCCTGCCGTACGCGCTCGACCTCCGCGGCAGACAGCGCCGCGCGAGTGCTTACCAGCTCCGTGATACCCGCGATGTGATAGGCACCGTCGGGGTACGCCTCGACGTCCACGATCAAGTCGCGCCACGTCACGACGTCGCCGCTCACGTCCACCGGTCGGATGACGTTCACGTACCAGTGCCGACCCGGCGTCGGAAGCTCCATCACCTGGCGCCACGCGCCGTGCCGGTAGCGGTCCAGGGTGTCGTCACGGCCGGTCCAGGCGGAGCCGTCGGCCATGCGGAAGGTCGTGCC
>DAOUKN010000088.1:0-12950 GCA_034421255.1 Chloroflexota bacterium
GAGCCGGTGCCGCCTACGATGCCGAGCGCCTCGCCGGGCCGCACCCGGAACGACAGATCGTGCAGCACCTGCTGGCCCTCGTACTCGAACGCCACGCCGTCGAACCGCAGCTCGCCACGCACGTCGTCGAACGCCACGGCGTCGGCGGCCTCCTGGACCTCGGAGTGCTCGTCGAGCACCTCGAAGATGCGCGTGCCCGAGGCCACCGCGCGGGCAAAGCTGTTGATCGTCATGCCCAGCATGCGCACCGGCATCATCAGCAACAGCAGATACGCGTTGAAGGCCACCAGCGCACCGATCGTCGCCTCGCCCTCGATCACCTTCCAGCCGCCGTACCAGAGCACCGCCACCTGCCCCAGCCCCAGCACGGCCGTGAACAGCGGCATGCGCATGGCGAACAGCCGCATGACCTCCACGTTGCGGTCGGTGACCTCCTTGTTCACCGGCTCGAAGCGGGCCCGCTGCATCCCCTCCTGCGCGAAGGCCCGCACCACGCGCGCGCCCGCCAGGTTCTCCTGCACCGTGGCGTTCAAGTCCGCCCAGGCCTCCTGCACCGCCTGGAACAGCGGGCGAATGCGGTGGGCGAACGTCACCGCCAGCACCGCCATCACCGGCACGGTGAGCAGAGACAGCAGCCCAAGCTGCCAGTCGGTGACCAGCAGCATCACGGCGGCGCCCACGAGCAGCAGCGCGATTTGCACGAGCTGGAACGCGCCCATGGACACGAAGCGGCGCACCCGCTCGACGTCACTCGTCGTCCGGGACATCAGCTCGCCGGTGCGCGCGCGGTCGTGATAGCCAAACGAGAGGCTCTGCACGTGTCGATAGAGCTGGTTGCGCATCGTGAACACGACGCGCTGGCCCAGCCACTCGGACGCAAACTGGCGCCCGAACTGCGCCGTGCCCTTCACGGCCGTCAGCGCCACCACCAGCGCCGCCAGCACGATCAGGGCGGCGATCAATCCCTCCTTCAGGCCTGTGTCGATCACCCTTTCCAGCAGCTTTGGAATTGCCAGATCGGCCGCCGTTGCCAGCAGCGTGACGACAAGCGTCGCCGCCGCCAGCCGCCAATGCGGCAGCGCGTAGGCGGCCAGACGTCGCAAGACCTGCTGGCTCGACCCCAGCGCCAGGCGCGGCTCGGGACGCATTCCGCCCGTCCCGCCCATCGGCGGCTGGCCGTCCGGCGGTCCCATGGGACCGCCGCCGCGTTGGCCTCCGCGTCCTCGTCCGTCCCCGGGCGAGAATCCCGGCGGGCCGTCGCGGCCACCGGGTCCGCGTCGGTCCCTGCCGCCTGGCCCACGACCTCTTCCCTCACCGCCGGCGTCCCGCGCAGGGCGGTCCCGCCGACCGCTCCTTCCCCCTCTCCCCTCCGTGGGAGAGGGTTGGGGTGAGGGGGGTCCGCCAGTGCTGCCAGTCATGACTTGTCTCCAGATTCGCGTCTGCCCGCATCTCGCAGCGAGCGGAAATAGCCTTCGTCACGGCGCCGGGCCAGGTGCGCGTTCAACCCGGTCAATGCCTCATCGAGGCGCTCGAGCGCCTCGGCCGGCATCCCGTCCAGCGCCCCCGCCAGGAACGAGGCGAGGGCCTGCTCGTGGGCCTCCAGCGCCTCGAGGCCCTGCGGCGTGGCGCTCACCACCGCGTGGCGGCGGTCATCCGGGTCCTCCGCCCGCGTCGCCAGGCCCGCACGAACCAACGAGTCGACGCTCTGCGAGGCCCATTGCTTGCTCACCATCAGCCGTCCGCCGAGATCGCTCATGCGGCAGCTCCGGTGACGCAGGGCGCGCAATGCCTGGTGCTGCGGCACGGTGAGCTCCAGCTCGTCGGCGTGAGCGGCGCCAAATCGCATCGCAATCCGCCCCGTGCGCCGGCCGAGCACCAGGAGCTGGCGCGCCGTTTGCCTGAGGGCATCAACCGACTCGTTGGCGCTGCCGGTCTCGGCCTGTTCGTCTACTTCACGGACCGTCATGGTGGCAGATCGTATGCTCACTTGACGGTCTTGTCAAATGACGATGTCGCGGCGGCAGCGCGGAATGACCGTCTTGAAGCCTCACCCTTGTCATTTCGAGCGGAGCGAGAAATCTAAGGACGTTGTGCCTTTTCCCTGCCCCTTAGATTCCTCGCCTACGGCTCGGAATGACCGGAAGTGGCGCGCGCAGCCCGGGCCACCGAGACCTACGGCCCGAAGAGCGGCAGGCCCGGAATCCCGATCTTGACCCGGTAGAGCGCGCCTTCGCGGCAGGTGATGAACAGCTCGTCGTTCTCCGGCCCGCCGAAGCAGCAGTTCGCCGGCTTCTCGTGCCCCACGGGAATGTCCAGGTCGATTTCGCCCTCCGGCGTCACCCGCCGCACGCGATACGCGCCGTACACCGCCACGTAGAGATTGCCCTCGACGTCCAGGCACATGCCGTCCGGCGCCCACCAGTTGTCCTGGCCCTCGCGCAGGTCCGCCAGCACGCCGCGATTCGCCAGCGAGCCGTCGGCGCGAATGTCGTAGGTCAGCGCCTCGCCGGTGTGCGAATCGGCCACGTAGGCCACGGAGCCGTCGGCGTTCATGTTGACGCCATTGGGCCACGCCACGTCAGCCGCCAACTGCAAGTCGCCGCCCGGACCCAGCCGGTAGACGCGTCCGGGCGGTGGATCCTGCGCGTAGTGGCCCTCGGGCGCGGTGAAATAGAGCGCGCCGGAGGGATGGAAGGTCAGGTCGTTGGGCCCGCCCAGCGGGCCGCCCTCGAACTCGTCGACCACGGTGAACACCTGCCCCGACGGCGTGACGCGCACGATGCGTCCGCCGAACAGGTCGGCGACATAGCAGTCGCCGTTCCAGTGCACCGCCGTCCCATTGGGCGCCGCCAGCCGCACGAACGGCTCGCAGCCGCCGTGGCGCGACACCCGCCACAGCGTGTGCTCGCGGCTGTCCGCCACGTAAAGCCGTCCCTCGGCATCCATGGCCGGCCCTTCGGCCGAAAGCAGTCGGTCCACCCACAGCTCCACCGGCCCCTGAAATTCCGCCGCCATTGGCCTCGCCCCCGCGCAGCGCGCCTCCACCCGCGAGCATGCCGCGACCTCAACCCTCAAGCAACCCCGCCAAGGCTCTCCAGCTGGTCCGGAGCCTCTCCCCGCCGGGTCCGGCCCCCTCTCCCCACCGAGGGAGAGGGTTGGGGTGAGGGGGTCTCCGGCGACGGCTCGCCATTGCCACGCAGCGCTCAAGACGCTCCGCGACCGGCCCTCGCCTCGCTCAGCCCGTGGACTGGATCAGCGCGCGCAGGTAGCCCAGGCACCAGGCCCGGGCGAGGTCGTTCTCGGGCGTGTCGCCCAGGACGCCGGGGTAGTGGTCGGGCATCACGTAGCCGTCGAAGCCGGCCTCGTGCAGCAGGCGCATGTGCGTCGCGGCGTCGAAGTCGCCCTCGTCGGGAAACACTTCATGGAAGCGCGGCACCGTGCCGCGCACGTTGCGGAAGTGGATGGCGAAGAGCTTGCCCTGGGCACCGAAGCGGCGCAGCGCACCAGTCATGTCGCCGCCGGACTCCTGCAGGGTGCCCAGGCAGAAGAGCAGGCCCACCCCTGGATCGGCGTAGCGGTCGAGCAGGACCCCGAGCCCCTCGGGTGTCGCGAAGGGCTGGGCCACGCCGCGGTAGACCGGCAGCGGGGGATCGTTGGGGTGGAAGCCGAGCCGCACGCCGGCGGCGCGGGCCACGGGCAGGACGGCGTCCATGAACCGGTCGAGCCGGCGCCAGACTTCTTCCTCCGGCACGCGCGGCCCGTCGGCGCCTGGCCCGCCCCAGGTCACGAGGTCGCCGGCATCCAGGCGGGCGGCGTCGAAGGTGCGCAGCACCGCGCCGGCGCGGCCCAGCGGCTCGTCGCGATAGCCGCGCCAGTCGTGCTGCGCCTCGTCGGCGTGGGCGATGGCGAAGCCGCAGGTGACCAGGTCAATGCCGTGGTCGCCCAGGAGTCGGATGGTCTCGCAGAGTGCCTCCAACTCGCCGGCGGCGCGCTCGGCGTCCCCCTGCAATACGCCGGTGATCAGCGGGCGGCTGAGCTCCATGCCGCCCAACGCCAGGTCGAACTCGGCGAAGCGGTCCAGCAAGGCGCGAAAGCCCTCCCGGTCCACCTGCCCTCCGGTGGCCTCCACGCCGGGCAGCTTGATCCAACGCAGCGTGCCGCCGTCGACCCCCAGCTGCCGCAGCAATTGCAAATGCTCGCGGGAGGTGGAGGCATAGCGCACGCCGAGCTTGATCATGCGGGCAATCGTACGCGGGCTTGGCCCGGCCGGCCATGCGCGAATGGTTCTACGCCTCACCTGAATGCGGCCGGAAACCTATCCGTCGCCGAGAGCAGAAAGGAACCGTGGCGGACGAAGGATTTGGACGCCTCGGTGCTCGCCGATCAGCAGCAGGTGGCGACGGTCGCCGGTGACCAGATAGTCGGCCGAGGCTGCCGCCGCACATTCCAAGATTCGATTGTCCGCATGGCCTCCCTCGATGACCTCCGGGCGCCGTGGAGGGTCAATGGCGGTGGCGGCTTGGCGAAGGCGCCCGAGCGCCTCCTCCACGCGGTCATCCGTCCAACCGAATTTGCGCGCGAGCACCCCGGCGACTTCATCCAGGATGAACGGCGATAGGTACCACTCGAAGCGGCCTCTACGCGCCAGGTCGAGCAGAAGGCGCTCGTTGCCCGGAAAGTTGAGGCCGGAGATGATGCCGTTGGTGTCGAGGACGACTCTCACGTGCGCGGCGAGTCAACCTCGGCCCGAAATTCTTGGACCAGAGACGCCACGTCCTCTGGGCCGGTGCCCTGCTCTCGCGCTCGCCGCTCGCCATATTGGAGCAGCCGGCGCCACTCACACTCTTCCATGTAGCGGACTAGGGCTTCCCGCACAAACTCGCTGCGAGACTGTCCCTGCTGCCGCATCACCTCATCCACTCGCTGCGCCATCTCGGGCGGCAGGGAGAATGTGATGGTCGTGGTTGTACGCGGCATTGCGGACCCCTTGTTACCGAGTCTTACCAGATGCTGCGCCGTTGCCACTCTGCTGTCAACGGCCCTCACCGTGCGTCTCGGTCCGGCCTATCCTGGCCTGTGCCCTTCGGTCGCTTCGCCTCGCAGCGTCGCGAGGGCCTTCTGGTAGGCGCGCTGGGACAGGAAGTGGCGCAGGCGCGCCGGCGACGTGCGGTCCATTCCCGCCGCGAGGCGGTCCACCTCGGCCAGGGCGGTGGCGACGTCGGGGCCGCGGCCCTGGTCGATGGCGTCCATGAGACGTGCGAGCGCCGCTTCCAGATCCGCCGCGCCGGGCCAGTCGTTGGCGGTCATGCGTGCGTTTCCACGCTCAGGGTGTGGGCTTCGCCGAGCGCCCGCCCCGCAGTCGTAGGGGCGGTTCGCGAACCACCCCTACCAAAGCACCCGCCGCCGAGCACCCGTCAGCCCGCGAGCGCGGCGTCGAGCGTGATCTCGATGTTGTTGCGCAGCGCGTTCGAGATGGGGCAGCCCTGCTCGCCCTGGGCAGCCAGGTCGGCGAAGCCGTCGGCGTCGAGGCCGTCCACGGTTCCGCGCACGGTCAGTGCGCTCGAGGCCACCATCATGCCGCCGCCGGGCTTCGGCGCAAACGTGACCACCGCCGAGACCTCGAGCCTCGTGGGCGGGTGCCCGCCCTCGGTCAGCGTGTGCGACAGCGCCATGGCGTAGCAGCTGGCGTGCGCCGCGGCGACCAGCTCCTCGGGGCTGGTCTTGCCCTCGGGCTCCTCGGTGCGCGCGGCCCAGGTGACGCCCTGGGTCGCAATGGCGCCGCTGCCGACCGAGAACTCGCCTTCGCCCGCCAAGAGATTGCCTGTCCACACCGCATCCGCGCGTCGCGTGACATCAGCCATGAGTCTTCCTTTCGCAGCCTTGGGGTTCCCGCTGGGCGGGGTTGCGGTCATTGTGCGAAGGCGCCCATGAGCGGGCAAATCACGACCGCCCCAACGGCACGTCGCGAAGCGTCCAACCGCGTTCAGCCCGCCAGGCGCTACGCTAGCTCCGGCGACCGTCGCGGCCTGATCCGCAGACACTCGGAGCGCTCCCCATGCCGCAGCTCACCGGCGGGCAAGCCGTCGTCGACGGGCTGCGACGGGCCGGGATCACCACGCTCTTCGGCATTCCGGGCGTGCACAACGGCGGGCTGTATGACGCACTGCTGGACGCCCCCGACCTGCGGCTGGTGATTACGCGGCACGAGCAGGGCGCGGCGTTCATGGCCGACGGCTATGCGCGCGCCTCGGGCCGCACCGCGTGCGTGGTCACGATCACCGGACCGGGCATCACCAACGCGTCGACCGGTCTGGCCGAGGCCTACGGCGAGTCGTCACCCGTATTGCATATCGCCACCGCCCTAGGCGTGCGGTCGGAGCCGGCGGAGACCGGTGAGCTGCACGAGCTGCGCGACCAATCGGGCCTGCTGCGGGCGCTGGTGGCTCATCACGAGCTCGTGGAAACCATGGCCGATATCCCGCACGCCATCCACCGGGGCCTGCGGGCCATGGCCGACGCGCGGCCCGGCCCGGTGAGCATCGAGATTCCACTCGATTTGCTCACGGCCACCGCCGACGTGGCGCTGCCCGAACGTCTGCACACTCCGCCGCGCGCGCCCTCACCCGAGGCCATCGATCGTGCCGCCGCGTTGCTGGCCGACGCCGACGCGCCTCTGCTTTTCCTGGGCAGCGGCGCCATGGACGCCGGCCCCGAGGCCGCCGCGCTGGCCGAACGCCTGCACGCTCCGGTCCTAACCGCGCAAACCGGCAAGGGCGCAATCCCCGAGTCGCATCCGCTCGCCCTGGGCTGCAAGAACCGCCGCGACGAGAGTCTTTACGAGTTCCTGCGCACGCGGGACCTCATCCTGGTCGTCGGGTGCCGCCTGGGGGCGCGCATGACGGAGGACGGCCGCATGCCCTTGGCGCACACCGTGATCCAGATCGACCGCGACGCCGACGCGCTGGGTCGCGCGCACCCCGTTGCCGTGGAGCTGCATGCCGACGCCGCCACGGCGCTCAGCGAGCTGCTGGAAGCGCTGCCCGACCAGACGGCGCGGGACGACGACGGGCTCTCCGCTCAAGTGGACGCGCTGCGCCGCCTGCCCCAGGACGCGCTGGACGATCCGCGCTCCGCGGCCATCCTGGGCGCGCTGCGCGACGTGCTGCCGGCCGACGCCGTGCTCGTCAACGACATGACGCTCACGAGCTATCACGCGGCCACGCTCTTCCCGGTCGACGTCCCCCGCTCCTACATGTTTCCCATCTACTTCGGCACGCTCGGCTTCAGCCTGCCCGCCGCGATCGGCGCGCAGCTCGCCTGCCCCGATCGCCCCGTGGTTTCGCTCAGCGGCGACGGCGGCTTCCTGTTCACCTCCGAGGAGTTGAACACCGCCATGCGCGAGTCCGTGCCGGTGGTGGCGGTGGTGTTCAACGACCAGTCGTACGGCGCCATCGACGGGCACTTCCGGAACATCTTCGGCGGCCGCAGCGTCGACGTGCGGCTGCAGAATCCGGACTTCGTGGCCCTGGGGCGCGCCTACGGCGCCGCCGCCGAGGGCGTGGATGATCCCGGCGCACTAGCCCAGGCCGTCAGCCGCGCCCTTCGGCGGCCAGGCCCCACGTTGATCGAATACCGCCTCGATCCCGTGTCGCCGTGATGCCGCCTCTTGCCGTCAGGCAGCTGCCGACCGCCGGCCGTAGGGGAGGCTTCCCAGGCTGCACCCAGCCTGGGCCGCTGCACCCAGCCTGGGCCACCGGCCCCGCGATATCCCGCGAAGGGTGGGGGCTGGATTCCCGCGTTCGCGGGCATGACGGAGGGCTCCGCCGGGGTCCCCACCATTCGCAGCGCTTCACCCGGCATTCAGCCCGACCATGCCCGTGTAGGGGCGGCGTTGAAACCCGCCCCTACCGATCAATCCGACCGTCCCTGCGGGCAGACGCCAAGGGCAGTCCGCGAGTCTCCGCTCCTAACAGCACCCTCCGACCGGCCTGAAGCCTGATGGCTTCCGATTCTCCACCCGCCCGCCAATGGCTGCGGCGCGCGGCCCAGATCCTGGGGTTGGCGGCGGTTTTCACCATCGCGGTGCTGGCCGTCGTCTTCAGCGAGCAGGTGCAGGAGCGCTTCGCCGGGCTCGGGTATCTGGCGGTGTTCGTCATCACCATCGTCGCCGCAGCCACGGTCATCCTGCCGGCTCCCGGAGCGGTGAGCGTGGCCGCCTTCGGCGCCGTCCTCAATCCGTGGCTGGTGGGGCTTGTGGCCGCCACCGGCCAGACCCTCGGCGAGCTCTCCGGCTACTACATCGGCTGGAGCGGGCGCGGGATCGTGCAGAACGTGCGCGGCTACGCGACGATCAAGCGCTGGATGGACCGGCACGGCGTGGCGACGCTCTTCGTGCTGGCGATGATCCCCAACCCCGTGTTCGACGTGGCGGGAATGATTGCGGGCGCCAGCCGGTTCGGCGTGATCAAGTTCATCGCCGCCTCGTGGCCGGGACGCGCGATCAAGAACACCGGCTTCGCCTTCGCCGGGGCCCTGGGCATCGAGTTGCTCGGCTTCCTCGGCGCGTAGGCGCTTCTCAGCCTCCGGGCGCCTCCGCGGGAGCCTCGGGTTCGCTGTCATCGTCGCTGGCCACGCGGCGCTTCAACTCGTCGTACGCAAAGAGTCCAATGGCCGCCAGGAACAGCAGCACCACCAGAAACCCAATGCCCGCCAGCAAGCCCGTGATCACCCGCATCGTCGACCACCTTTCCTCGCCGCGGACCGCGTCTTGCTCAGTATATCGCTGCCTACCGCCTCAACCGTTACGCCGCGGGCCGTTGGGACGTGACGGACCTCGAGCCGCCTTGCGGCTCGCAGCCGCCCGTGGCGACTCGTGCTGACAGCCGGCCCCCGGCCGCACCGGCCTTTCACCCCGCCTTGCTGTTTTGTTCCATACACTTGTAACGCCCTCGGCGCCTCTGGTAGCGCCGCCCTGGCACCGGCGACGCCGCTTGGCTGGACGCGCGCCGCCGGCAATCGTGGCGCCTCTACTCCCGTTCTGGCAGCGCCGCGACACTGGTCGCCGCCTAGCTCCACTCGGTTGCCCAAGTGGTTCGCGTGCCGCCCCAGGCGGTGCTGGCATCGACAAACCCGCCGCGCTCTGGTATCGCCCGGCGTCACGGGTGCACCGTGCTTTAAGAATCCTTGCCGTCACTTTGGGAAATTCCGACGCTAACAGGTTTGGAGGCCTGTTGCGACGCCTATCGGCGACGGCTACTCTATAGCCTCCCGTCGAGCTCCAGGAGCCCGCCTCCCGTTGGCCGAAGTCCTCCCCAATCGAACGTGGGAAGCCGCGCTCGGCGTACTGCAGCTCGAGGTGCCCAAGGCCGAGTATCTCGCTTGGTTTCAGGGCGCCCGCCTCGTGGAGGCGAGCGACGGCGAGTTCGTGGTGGGCGTCCCGACCGTCTTCGCCAAGGAGATCGTCAACCGCCGCTACCGCGATATTGTGACGCGGGCGGCGTCGAAAGCTTCCGGTCGTGACGTGGCCGTTACTATTGTTGTCAGCCCGGCCGCAACTCCCGTCACGCCGCCCGCACTTGCCGATCCTCCGCCCAAGGCGTCCGTGGCGCGGCCCTCGGTCGGGCTGCATCCGCGGCTGACCTTCGAACGCTTTGTCGTCGGCACCGCCAACCGCCTCGCCCACGCCGCCGCCCTGCGGGTGTGCGAGGCGCCGGGGCACGCGTACAACCCGCTGTTCATCTACAGCGGGGTCGGCTTGGGCAAGACCCATCTGCTGCATGCGATCGGCCACGCCATCGCGGCCCGCGATCCCGACGCCCGGGTGCTCTACGTCCCGTGCGAGACGTTCACCAACGACCTGCTCCACTCGATCCGCACCGAGGACCGCGGCGCCCGCGCGCGCCGCTTCCGCGAGCGCTATCGCTCGGTCGACGTCCTCCTCATCGACGACGTGGAGTTTCTTTCGCGGACGGAAACCTCGCAGGAAGAGGTTTTCCATACGTTCAACGCGCTGTATTCCCGGGGCCGCCAGATTGTGCTCAGCAGCGACCAGCCGCCGTCGGAGATTCCCCGTCTCTTCGCCCGCCTGCGCAGCCGCTTCGAGTCCGGCTTGGTCGCCGATCTCCAGGCGCCGGACCTCGACCTCCGCCGGGCGATCCTGGAGACCATTGCCGCGAGCGAAGGCGCCCGGCTGCCATCCGATGTGGCGGACTTTCTGGCGCACCGCGTCCGCCGCAACATGCGCGAGCTCGAAGGCGCCCTTCGTCGCACCTTGATCTATGCCGAGTTGAGCGGGTTGCCGCTGACGCCTGACACGGCGGCTCGCGCCCTCGACGGCCTCGGCGCCGCGTCGCACCCGCGCCCGATCGCCGCGCGCCACGTGCTCGACCGCACAGCGGCACATTTCGCCGTTCCTCTCGAGGACCTCTCCGGATCCCGTCGAGACGCCCCCACCGCTCACGCCCGCCAGGTGGCCATGTATCTCCTCCGCAACGACTCGTCGCTCTCGCTGCCGGAGATTGGGCGAACGCTCGGCGGCCGCGACCACACCACCGCGCTTCATGGCTGCCGCAAGATCGAGCGCCTCATCCAACTCGACGATCGTCTCAAGAACGACATCGAGACCATTCGCGCTCAACTCGCGGACATCGCCTAGCGGTTCATCGTCGATTTTTCACGGTGGGACGCTTCCGTAAACGATTCCCCACTTTCCCGCTCCCCGCGCCGTGCCGATCCGTCGGCCATTATCAACGGTGGGACGCGGCGGCCCCGCCTTCACCACCTCCTGTGTGTGGACAACCATGTCCCTCCTGTGGATAACCACGCTTCATTGTTGATACATCGATCCCCGTGCGCCGGCGCCGCTTGCTCGGCAGCGCCTGTCCACGCTCTCCCACAGATCGTCCACCCCCGTCCAATTCGGCACCAATTCCAGATCGCTTCGAGTCGCCGGCGGGCCTCCGAGCGCAATCCACGGATTCCCCTTACCGACGACTATTGCTCCGAGACTTGGTATAGATCAGGAATCTCCTAGCGGAAGACGGTTGTGGATTGACAGCCAGCATCTACGCGATTGCGAACCAGAAGGGCGGGGTGGGCAAGACCACGACCGCGGTGAACCTCGCGGCTGCCCTTGCCGTCCGGGAGCATCGTGTGCTGCTCATTGACTTTGACGCGCAGGGCAGCACCAGTCGATTGCTCGCTGAAGAGCCGGCGTCATCCACGATTGCCGACGTGCTCGTTGAAGGGGCCCCGGTCGAGAGTGCGACGGTCACGACGGGACGCCGCGGCTTGATGCTCATGCCCGGCGACGGAGCGATGGCCGAGTACGTCCTCGGCGATCCACGCGTGTTGCGGAGCGCCCTGGAACCGGTGATCGACCGCTATGCGTACGTCATCATCGACTGCCCCCCGTCGTTGGAGGGCGCCACGCTGCTCGCGCTGCTTACCTGCGACGAGGTGATCGTGCCGGTGCAGTGCGAGTACCTGGCGCTGGAGGGACTGGCCAGCCTGATGGAGGCGCTGGAAGGCGTGGGTCGAATGCGCGCCGAGCGGCCGCGAATGCGGTATCTGCTGACAATGTTCGACCGCCGCAATAATCTGGCCTGGGAGGTCGCGCGCGAGGTGCAGGGACATTTTGGCGAGCAGGTGGCGGAGACCGTGATACCCCGGAGCGTGCGGCTCGCGGAGTCGCCGGGGTTCCGCCGAACGATCTTCGAGCACGACCCGCGAGGGGCCGCGGCAGCCGCCTATCAGGCGTTTGCGGTCGAGGTGGAGCGGCATGGCGCCTAGACGGGCCCTTGGTCGAGGGCTAGAGAACGTGTTCGCCGACACCCTGGGGGCGCGCCGGTCGGTGCCGGTGAGCAGCATTGAGCCAAACCCGCGACAGCCGCGCCAGGCGATCGGTGACGCCGAACTTGAAGGGCTGGCGGCGTCGATTCGGCGGCATGGGGTGCTGCAGCCCGTCATGATCAGTGCACGGGACGATCACCCGGGTCGCTACTACCTGGTGGCGGGCGAGCGCCGGTGGCGGGCGGCGCGGTTGGCGGGCCTGCGTGAGGTGCCGGCGACGATTGTGACGGTGGACGACCGCCGGCAGTTGGAGCTGGCCCTGGTGGAGAACCTGCAGCGGACGGACCTGGATCCGCTGGATCGCTCGCAGGCCTACCGGGTGATGCTGGAGGAGTTTGGGCTGACGCAGGAGGCGGTGGCGGAGGCGTTGGGCGTGAGCCGGCCGTCGGTGGCCAACGCCCTGCGGCTCCTCAACCTCGACGAGGCGTCGCTGGATGCGTTGCGTGCGGGCGAGATCAGCGAGGGTCACGCGCGGGCGTTGCTGAGCGTGACCGATGTGTCGGCGCGCGGTCGGCTGCTGGCGGCGATCAAGCAGCAGGGGCTGTCGGTCCGGGAAGCGGAGCGATGGGCGGCGGCCGGCGAAGGGGACGATCCGGCACGGGTGCCCCAGGCAAGCAGGAGCCCGACGGAAGCCGAGATCGCGTGGAACCGGGAAGTCGGCGGCGTGATGGAGCGGATCCAGCGCAACCTGGGCACGCGGGTGCGGCTGCGGGGCGGCGAACGACGGGGCCGAATCGTCCTCGAGTACTACAGCGAGGAAGAGCTGGCGCAGCTCATTGACCGGCTGACGGTCGCCTAGGATGTTTCACGTGAAACACTGCGCGCGCACCCTTTGTTCTACCAAGGCGCTGCTCGTCGTTGATTCGGCGGGAAGCCTGCTCCGAACCCGATACGGGGCCGGAAACCAGTCGGGGTTGAGGGCTTGTCGGGCGGATCTGGACGCTGGCGGTCGCCGGGATGATGGGGAAATGTGGCCCGGCCACAGTGCCGTCATTCCCGCGAAGGGAGACCTTTGAATAATTGGGGCGGGAGCGCGTGGGGAGGGGTATCGGCCCCGCCTGGAGGCCCGGGCGGCGTTCCGGCGGGCGGGCCGGCGCGGG
>DAOUKN010000089.1:0-9624 GCA_034421255.1 Chloroflexota bacterium
GATGCGCTCGGCGAATTGGATTCCTGATGCGGACACTAGGCGGCACCCACTGGCATGGGAAACAGCGCCATTATGCGGACCACTCGCCGGTGAACACCGTCGCCGCGGGACCCTGCATGGTGACCTCAGTCCCTTCACCGTCCCAGGTCACGTGGAGCCGACCGCCGGGCATGTCGAGGGCGACGTCGCCGGGCGCCACGCGCCCGGCGGCGATTGCCGCGGCGGCCGTGGCGGCGGCGCCGGTGCCGCAGGCGAGGGTGAGGCCCGCGCCGCGCTCCCAGACCCGGACCCGCAGCTCACGCGGGGCGGCCACGTCAACGATCTCGAAGTTGGTGCGCTCCGGAAACGTCGGGTGATGCTCGACCAGGGGTCCAATCGTGGCCAGCGGAAACGCATCCACGTCGTCGTCGATGAACGCCACGGCGTGCGGGTTGCCCACCGAGACCCCCGTGATCTCGATGGCGTGTCCGTTGACGTGCAGCGTCGTCATGTTGGGCGCCGCCTCGCCCGGAAGCATTGGCAGCGATGTCGGGTCGAATGACGGCACGCCCATGCCGGTGGTGACGCGAAGCGCGCCGTTCGCCTCGGCGGTCTCGACCCAGCGCGGACCGGCGAGCGTCTCGATGACCTCGCGCTGGTTGCCCAGCTCGCCGCGTTCGTAGAGCCACTTGGCAAAACAGCGGATGCCGTTGCCGCACATTTCGGCGCGCGAGCCGTCCGCGTTCCAGATCTCCATGGCGAAGCGGGCATCATGGCCGTCGCGCACCACGAGCACCTGGTCGCAGCCCACGCCGAAACGCCGGTCGGCAAGCTCGGCGGCCAGCGGACCGAGGTCGTCGGGCAATGCCTCGCGGCCATCGAGCAGCACGAAGTCGTTGCCGGCTCCATGCATCTTGGTGAATGCCAGGGTCATGTCAGGACTGTCTCGCCTCATCCAATCCGCGCAGCTGCGCGGCGAGCGCCTCCACGATTATCTCTGGAGTACGCCAGTGTACGGGAAGCTGATGCCGAAACCAGGTGCGTTGGCGGCGCGCATATTGGCGGGTGCGGCTGACCGTGCGCTGCCGGGCCTCGTCGAGCGTGAGGCTCCCGTCGATCACGGCAGCCGCTTCGCGGTAGCCAACGCCCGTGAGCGCGGGGGCGTCTGGTGAAACGCCGGATTCCAGCAGGGCGCGCGTCTCCTCGACCAGGCCTCCGGCGTACATGGCGTGCACGCGCCGCTCGATGCGGGCCGCCAGGACCTCCGGCGAGTGCTCGATGCCGAAGATCTTGCTGGGCGGCGTTTCGGTCGAGTCGCCGCCGGCCGGCCGGCGCTCGGCTACCTCGATGGCGCGAATCAGGCGACGCGGGTTGGCGCGGTCGATGGTGGCGGCCCGGATTGGGTCCAGATGCTCCAGCCGCGCCGTCAGGCCGGCCAGGCCCTCGCGTGCCTGCAGCGCATCGAGGTCCAGTCGAAGCTCGTCGTCCGGCGGCACCCCGGCCAATAGCTCGGACTCGACAAGCGCCTTGATGTAGAACCCGGTGCCGCCGACCACCACGGGCACACGACCGCGACGGCGGATGTCGTCGAGCGCGTGGCGCGCGTCCTGGACGAAGCGGTGGGCGCTGTAGGTCTGGCTTGGATCAATTATGTCAATCAAATGATGCGGCACTCGGGCTCGTTCACCGGCGGTGGGCTTGGCCGTGCCGACGTCCATGCCGCGATAGACCTGGCGCGAGTCGGCCGAGATGACCTCGATCGGGAAGGTGTCGGCCAGCGCCATCGCCGCGGCCGTCTTGCCCGAGGCCGTCGGTCCCGTCAACACCACGAGCAACGCGTTCACCTCGCAGATAGCCTGAGCGACCGATAGCCCGCGTTACCATGCATGACGAACATTTCACGGCTGCTGGGATAACCTCTTTCGGTGTCTGATTCGCCTCCCGTCGACGGCCTCTCGCCGGGGCCGCCGTACAGCCATTTGCAGGCCGTGCTCGACGCCGGCCACTTTGCCGTCACCTGCGAGCTTGGGCCGCCCAAGGGACCCGATGCCGCTGATGTGCGCGCGAAGGCGGAGATCCTGCGGGGATTCGTGGACGCCGCCAGCTGCACGGACAACCAGGGCGCGGCGCTCAAGATGTCGCACTGGGGCGCGGCGCTGCTCTGCCTCCAGGGGGGCGTCGAGCCGATCATGCAGCTCTCGTGCCGCGACCGGAATCGGCTGGGCATCCAATCGGATGTCATTGCGGCGCAGGCGTTTGGCATTCGGAATTTTATGTCAATCAGCGGGGACTCGCTGGTCCTGGGCGACCACCCCATGGCCAAGCCGGTCTTCGACCTGCAGGGCGTGCAGCTCGTGCGTCTGCTTCAGCGTCTCCGCGACGAGAATCGCAATGCGGCGGGCGACCCGATCAAGGGTGATTTCCGACTCTTCATCGGGGGCGCGGCCAACCCCTTCGCGCCGCCCTACGGCTTTCGCCCGCTGCGCATGGTCAAGAAGGCCGCCGCGGGACAGGAGTTTGCGCTAACACAGATGATCTTCAACGTGGACCGGTTTGCCGAGTGGATGTCGCGCATTCGCGATGAGGGTATCCACGAACAAGTTCACATTCTGGCGGGCGTGGGGCCGCTGAAGTCGGCCCGCATGGCCGAGTTCATGAAGTTCAAGGTCGCGGGGATGGAGGTTCCCGACGCCGTAATGCAGCGCATGCGCGGCGCTCGAAAGCCGCGCGCCGAGGGCGTCCGCATCTGCCTGGAGATTATCGAGCAGGTGCGTGAGATCGAGGGCGTGCACGGCGTGCACGTGATGGCCATCGACTGGGAGAAGGCCGTGCCGCGCATCGTGGAGGCCGCCGGTCTAGAGTTGCCGCGGCCGACGCCGGTTCCCGCGCTTGCCCCTGTCGCGGCGGACGTGGAAAGCGCGGTGGCCTAGCGTGACGGACGTCGGCGCGGGCGCCACGATTGAAGAATTCGTTGCTGCGCTTGCGTCCGACTCACCGACGCCCGGCGGCGGCAGCGCGGCGGCGGCGGGCGTGGCGCTGGGCGCGGCGCTGGTGGCGATGAGCGGCCGACTCACGCTGGCCCGGAAACGTTATCGGTCCGTGCACGCCGAGATGGAACGGATCGTGGCGGATGCGGATGAGATTCGCGCCGGGGCGCTGACGCTTATCGAATTGGATGCTGCCGCCTATAGCGGACTCCTCGAGGCCTACCGGCTGCCACGCGCCTCCAAGGCCGCGCGGTCCGAAGCGGTCGCCGCGGCGGCATGGGAAGCCAGCCGTGTACCGGCTCTGGTGGGCGACCTGGCGATCGAGGTAATTGACCTGGCCTCGATTGTGGCGACCAAGGCGAATCCACATGTGCGGAGCGATGCTGCCGCCGGCGCCGCGCTGGCGCGCGCCGCCTTGCGGATCTGCGAGATGAACATCGCCGCCAACATGGGCTCGGTCGCCGACCGGGCGGCGCGCGCCGAGTTGAAACGAAGCTGCGATCGCCTTCGCGACGGACTGGCGCGTGCCGACTCGGCTGCGGATCGCGTCCTGGTGGAGTTGCAGTCGTGACGGTATTGACGGGCCGCGAGCCGGCGCGGGAGTTGCGGGCGTCGATTGCGACCGAGCTTGGGGAGTTTGCCGGCCCGCCGTCCTTGACCTTCGTGCGGAGCGCGAGCCATCCCGCCGGGGCTGCCTATGCCCGGCAGGTCTCGCGGGGTGCGCGACGGGTCGGCGTTCCAGTCTCCGAGCAACTGCTCCACGAGACGTCGACGACAACCGAGGCCGTCGGGCTCGTCCAGCGGCTCGCCGTGGACGAGCAGGTCCAGGGAATCATCGTGGGGCTCCCGCTGCCGTCGTCGGTGGACACCGCAGCCGTCGTCGCGGCCGTTCCGCCGTCCAAGGACGTGGACCGGATTACGCGTGCGGCGATCGGCGCGGTGCTCGCCGGCGCGTCGGAGCTGGCGCCGGGTGTGGCGACGGCCGTGGTGCGGCTATTGGAGTACTACGAAATCCCGCTGGCCGGGCGCCGGGCGGCGGTGGTGGGCCGCAGCCGCAGTGTGGGAAAGCCCGTGGCGCTGCTGCTGCTGGCGCGCGACGCGACGGTGATCATGTGCCACTCGCGGACGCGCGATCTCGCCGACGTGACGTCGCAGGCGGACGTGCTGGTCGCGTGCGTCGGGCGGCCTGGGCTGATCACGCGCGAGCACGTGAAACCGGGTGCGGTGGTCATCGACGTCGGCGCCACCTACACGGCGGACGGACTGAAGGGCGACATCGACGCGAACGGCGTGGCCCAGGTCGCATCGGCATACTCACCCGTGCCCGGCGGCGTTGGGCCGCTGACGGTCTACTGCCTGCTCGAAAACCTGCTCAGCCTCACGCGCGAGGCGCAGGGCGGGTAACCAGCCACCCGCGGGCCAGCACGGCCCCATGGGCGGCTGGGCTACGATTCGCCGGTCAAACTCCCGCTCGCCCGGCTCATGGCGGCAAGGGCCTCATCGCTCATGAACATCGTGCTGGTGATCTTCGACACGCTGCGAAAAGACCATCTCGGCGCCTACGGCAACGAGTGGATCTCGACCCCGCACCTCGACGCGTTCGCGCGTGAGTCGGTGCGGTTCACGCGCGCCTACCCCGAGTCGCTGCCGACGCTGCCGTTTCGCCGCGCCGTGCACACGGGCCTGCGGACCTACCCGTTTCACGGACACCGCGAGTTCAAGGGCGACTTCATCGGCGCGCCGGGATGGGGTCCCATCCCCGAGGAGCAGGACACGGTGGCGGAACGCCTGCGGGAGGTCGGATATCGCACCGCGCTGCTCACGGATTGCTATCACCAATTCAAGCCGTCGAAGAACTTCCACCGAGGATTCGACGAGTGGGACTGGATTCGCGGGCAGGAGACCGACCGCTTTCGCTCCGGTCCGGCGCTGCCGCCGGGCGCCATCCGGCATCACGTGCCCGAGCGCTTCCCGCCGGTGCACCAGCGCACCGAGTTCTTCCGGCAGTACCTGCTGAACAACCAGTTTCGCCAGGATGAGGCCGACTACTACCCGGCGCGGCTCTTCCGCAGCGCGAGCCGCTGGATCTACGAGAACCAGGATGCGGAGCGGTTCTTCCTGGTGGTGGACTCATTCGATCCGCACGAGCCGTGGGAGCCGCCGGAGAACTACCGGCGCATGTACGACCCGGTTGACGACGACACGGCGGACATCATCCAGTCGCTCTACGCGCCGCATGAGGGGATGTATACGGCGCGCGAGCTGGAGCGCTGTCAGGCGAACTATGCCGGCGAGGTGACGCTGTGCGACCGCTGGTTCGGTCACTTCTACGAGGCGCTGAAGCTCAGTGGCCGCTTGGACGACACGCTGGTGATCGTGGTCTCGGATCACGGTCACAACCTCGGGTTCGATCCGGGCGACAAGGGCCTGGTGAGCAAGCAGGGACATCCCCTGACGCGGGCCGTGGCCGACCTGGCGCTGTTGATGCGATCGCCGGACGGTGCGGGGAGTGGAACGACCTGTGACGACCTGGTGATGAACACCGACGTGGCGGCGACGATCCTGGCTGCGGGTGAATTGGATCCCAACGTCGACGGGGCGGATTTGGGGCGGCTGCTGACAGGAAATGGGGTGTCGTCTCGCAGCCACGCGACGGTCGCCTGGGGCCCGCTGGTCACCGTCATCGACGACACCTGGTGGTGCAACGCCACGATTTGGGGCGAGGAGCCGCTGCTCTATCGCGTGCAGGACGACCCCGAGCTCACGAACAACCTGGCGGATCAGCACCCGGACGTGGTGGAGCGACTCATCGGCCTGGCGATCGAGGACGCCGGCGGCGAGATCCCCGCGCACTTTGCCGCGTTTCAAGGACAGCCCGGCTGCACGCCCTATCTGTCGCGGACGCAGCTGGGGATTCGAACGGAGCGGTTCTAGGCGGGAGTCGTCCGGGGCGGCCGAGCCTTTTCCAGGCCCCTAAGATTCCTCGCTGCGCTCGGACTGACAGATTGGATTCCGCCAGGCCCGGTGGCCTCACTCCGCGTACTGGGCCGGCGAGTAGTCGAGCGTGGCGCCGCCGTCGACGACCAGCGCGTGGCCGGTGACGAAGGACGCGTCGTCGCTCGCGAGGAAGAGCGCGGCGCGTCCGATCTCCTCCGCCCGCGCCATGCGGCCCAGCGGATGCAGTGCGTCCACTGACCGCGCCGCCGCCGCCGGGTCGTCGAGGGTGTTGGCCCATTCCCACAACAGCGGCGTATCCACGCCCGCGGGGCAAATGCAGTTGACCCGCACCCCCTGCGGCGCGAGCTCGACCGCCAGGGCCTTGGTGAAGCCCACCTGTCCGCCCTTGGAAGCCGCGTAGGCCGCGGCCAGCGTTTGTCCCACGACCCCCACCAGGGACGCCGTGTTGATGATGTTGCCCTTGGTCTGGCGCAAATGCGGCACGGCGAATTTGCTGCCGAGATAGGTGCTGGTGAGGTTGAGGCTGAGCTGTGACTCGAAGAGCTCGAGGGACGTGTCGTCGATGGTCGTGGCCGGCGGATGCCAGCCGGCGTTGTTGACCATCACGTCCAGGCGGCCGTGGGCCGCGACGGTGCGCTCGATGGTCTGCTCGATGTCCGCGGGCTCGCGTACGTCGGTGGCCTGGAATTCCGCCAGCCCGCCGACTGCCTCGATTTCGGCCACGGTCTCGGCGGCGGTTTCCGCGTCGATGTCGGCGACGACCACGCGGCAGCCCTCGGCGGCGAATGCCGTCGCGATGCCTCGTCCGATGCCCTTGGCGCCGCCGGTCACGATTGCCACTTTGTCGGCTAGCCGCATGTCGACCTCCCACCCCGAATGTCTTGGAATCAGTCGACGATGCTACGCGACGCCGGGGCGTCTCGGCTTCTGTTACGTGCGGCGGCCCGTGCTACCCGCGGCCGAACTGCCGATCGAGCAGGTCCCGCGTGAGCAGGATCATGGTGGGGCGTCCGTGGGGGCAGGTGATGCCCAGATCGCAGCGCTCCAGGTCCTCGACGACGGCCTGCATTTCATCGATGGCGAGTTGGACGCCTCCCTTCACCGCCGCGTGGCAGGCGGCGGACCAGCGCAACTGCTCGGTGACCACGCGGCGACCGGTGGGCGCCTCGCGCGCCTCGTCGACCACCGCCGACAGATAGGCCGCGGCGTCGATGGCCCGTCCGGTCGCGGGCACGCGGCGCACCAGCCAGGCGTTCGCGCCGAACGGCTCCACGTCGATGCTGAGCACCGCGAGGTCGTCCAAGTGGTCGCCGACCCACTCGGAGGCCGCCGCCGAGAGCGTGACCGGCACCGGATCGAGCAAGGCCTGGCTGGCGCCGCTGCCGCTTTGGCCCAGCTGGTGGTAGAGGATGCGCTCATGGGCGGCGTGTTGGTCGATCAGATACACGCCGCCGGGGCCGACGGCCACGATGTAGGTGTTATCAATCTGGCCAATGGCGCGGGGAACTGGCGAGCGAAGCTGTCCGTCGCCGTCGGGTTCCGCCTCCGACTGGGGCTCCTCCGGCGGCTGGCCGGGCAGGTTGCGCGGCGCCGGCGACGCCTGTCCGTCCCAGGGCATGGCGCTGGTCGGCAGATAGAACTGGTCCAGGATCGGCTCGTCGACCCGCGCCGGCGTCACCGCGCCGCCGGCGGTGAGGGCGCGGCGCACGGTGGCCGAAACGCGGCTGAAGATCTCGCCGCCGCGGCGGAACCGCACCTCGGCCTTGGCCGGATGCACGTTGACGTCCACGTCCTCGGGTGGGATTTCCAGGCGGAGCACCACGACCGGATAGCGCCGGCTCGGCAGCAGGCCCTGGTAGGCGTCGCTGATCGCGCCCGCCAGCAGCCGGTCGCCGACCCAGCGGCCGTTGACGAAGAGTGAGATGTCTCGGCGCGTGCTCCGCTGGAGGTGCGGCTGGGAGACGAATCCATCGATGCCGAGCGTCTCGCCAGGCGGAAGCTCGATCAGGTCCTTGACGATCGATTGGCCGTGGACCGCCACCAGCGTGGCGCGCAGGTCGCCGGTTCCCGGCGTGCGCAGCCGCTCGCGCTCGCCGTCGAGCAATCGGAAGGCGACCGACGGGTGCCCGATCGCGGCGTGCGTCACGGCGTCCATCACGTGGCCCAGCTCCGTGCGCTCGGCTCGCAGGAACTGGCGACGCGCCGGAATCGACCGGAACAGCGCCCGCACCGTGACCTGCGTCCCGACCGGCCCGCCGTGGGGCGTCGACTCGACGATGGCGTCGTCGCGCGCCGTCACGCGATGTCCCGGGGCCCCTGGATCGGTCACCGACGCGACGGTCAACTCGGCAACCGCGGCGATGCTGGCCAGCGCTTCGCCGCGAAATCCCAGCGTGCGGATGCGCGCCAGGTCGTCCACCGTGCGCAGCTTGCTGGTGCTGTGGCGCTGCACGGCGAGCTCCAACTGGTCCGACGCGATGCCATGGCCGTCGTCGGTGACTTGAATGAAGCTCAGCCCGCCCTCGTGCACTTCCACGGTCACCCGCTGGGAGCCGGCGTCAATCGCGTTCTCGACCAGCTCCTTCACCACCGAGGCGGGGCGTTCGATCACCTCGCCGGCGGCGATCTTGCTGGCGATGTCGGGCGGGAGGCGACGGATGCTCACGCGTCGGCCTCGTTGCGCAGCTCGTAGACCAGGCTCAGCGCGTCCAGCGGACTCAACTGCTCGGGATCCAGATCGCGCAATCGCTTGACGACGGGATGCTCTTCGGGCGTCAGCAGCGTGAGCTGGACGTTCGGGGCCGCCTTGGCGCCGGTCGCCAGCCGCTCGAGCTCGACCAGGATCTCGCGCGCGCGCCGGATCACGGCCGGCGGCAATCCGGCCAGCTGGGCCACCTGCACGCCGTAGCTGCGGTCCGCCGGCCCATCCACGATGCGCCGCAGGAACACGACCCGCTCGCCCTGCTCGGCGACGGCGACGTTGGCGTTGTGCACGCGGGGCAGCATGTCGGCCACCGCGGTCAGCTCGTGGTAGTGCGTGGCGAAGATCGTCTTGGCGCGCAGCCGCGGGTGGTGGTGCAAGTGCTCGACGACCGCCTGCGCGACGGAGATTCCGTCGTAGGTGCTGGTGCCGCGGCCGATCTCGTCCAGGATCAGCAGGCTGCGGGGCGTGGCTTGGGCCAGGATGGCGGCCAGTTCCAGCATCTCCACCATGAAGGTGCTGGCGCCGGCGGCGAGGTCGTCGCGGGCGCCGGCGCGGGTGAAGATGCGGTCCACGAGGCTGATCTCGGCGCGGTCGGCCGGCACGAAGCTGCCGATCTGCGCCAGCAGCACGATCAGCGCCGTCTGGCGCAGATAGGTGGACTTTCCGGCCATGTTGGGTCCGGTGAGCACCAGGATCTGTCGATCGTCGGGATCGAGCCGGGTGTCGTTGGGCACGAACGGGTCGGTCTGGCTGGCCTCGACGACCGGATGACGCCCGGCCACGATTTCAATGTGTCCCTCGTCGGTCAGCGTCGGTCGCGCATAGCCCTGCAGCACCGCCACCTCGGCCAGCGACGCGGCGACGTCGAGGGCGGCGACGGCCGCCGACGATTCGAGCATGGCGGGCGTCCAGCCGGCGAGACGCTCGACCACTTCATCGAATAGAAGGGCTTCGAGGGCTTCGATCTGCTCCTGGGCGTTGAGGACCTCGGCCTCG
>DAOUKN010000090.1:0-6234 GCA_034421255.1 Chloroflexota bacterium
GCACCTGGTGGGTATCACCCGCTGGACCTCGGAGCGCGTGCGGCGCCGCACACCGGCCAGCGCCCGCGCGCCGCGCGGCGTCGGCGACTGCCATGTCGAGTTCTTGCGCTTCGAGAATATCGACGACGAGCCCGATCCGCGCGATCTGGAGCTGACCTGGCTTCCCGACAGCGACGATCTCGTCTCCTCACCGGTGATGTTCGATACCGAATACACCGCCGGCTACTCCTTCTGCCAGGAGCCCGGCCTGGTGCTGCTGCCCGACGGCCGCCTGTTCGCCAGCATGCGCACGCCCAACGGGCAGATCTGGTACACGGTTTCAGCCGACGACGGCCACTCGTGGCGGCCGAGCGAGATGCTGCGGTTTCGCGATGGCGGCGCGCCGATGGAAAACCCGGTCTCGCCCACGCCGCTCTATCGGCTTCACGATGGGCGCTACATCCAGCTGCTCCAGAACCACGACGGCTGGGGCTACAACGGCTTCGGCCCGCTGAATAGCGACAGCCGCCGGCCGCAGTTCCTCGCGGTCGGCGAGTTCCGCCCGAAGGCGCACCAGCCCCTCTGGTTCAGCGAGCCGCTGCTGCTGTTCGACACCGACGGAGTGGGAATAGCCCCGCACTACCGGCCCTGGCTGTCGATGTACTCCAGCCTGACGGAGCGCGAGGGCGAGCGCATCCTCTGGTACTCGGACCGCAAGCTGTTCGGCCTTGGTCGCTACATCACCGACGAGATGCTGGAGCCGCTGACCGTGCCCGAGGCGTAGACGGGAAGCGTCGTTGGCGTTATCCTGATCTCAATCGATGTCATTGACATTGATTGTAGCTAAACGCCATTGCGCCTTCACCCAGGAGATGTGCCATGACCCAGATCACCGCGCGCGTGCCGGACGAGCTGGCGGAATCGCTGGACGCGGCGGCGGCAGTGCTCAAGCGCAGCCGCGCTGCGGTAGTCCGCCAGGCGCTGGAGCAATACCTGGAGGACTTCGACGACCTGTCCGTCGCGCTGGATCGCCTGCGGGATCCCGCGGACCCAGTGCTGGACTGGGACGTGGTCAGGCGTGAGCTACTCGGTTCGGATTAAGCGCAGCGCGGCACGAGATCTGGCCCGTATTCCCCAATCGGCGAGGAGGCGCTTGCTCCAAGCCATCGACGGCCTGGGCGAACAGCCCTTGGCGGGCGTCGCCCTCAAGGGCGGGATGCGCGGATTACGCCGCCTGCGCGTTGGCGCCTACCGCATCGTGTATGAGTTGCTCGACGACGAGTTGGTAGTCCTGGTCATTCGCGTTGCTCACCGGGCCGGCGTCTACCGCCCTATGTGAGATTTCGGGTACCCCTCACCGCGCGCGCCCTCCCCACGGCCGGGCCGAGCGCCCGCGGTTCCAGGATTCGCCGGGCCGCATAGACTGTCGTCCGTGCACGCCGCGTGCGCTCAGTGAAGGGGAAGCCTCTTGGCCACCGTTGCGTTCATCACCGAGTCCGAAGCCAAGCATCGGCAGCCATACGCCGAGGCCATTCGAGATGTCGAGCGGATCGAGGCCGCCCACGTGGTCGATGATGGCGATGATGGCCTCCTCGGCGTCATCGGCTCAAAGCTCGTGGGCAGACACGAAACCGTCGACGGGTTGCTTGCGGCCGTGCGCCCGGACATGGCCATCGTGTCGCTGGTGGCGTCCAACTCGCCGCCCGCGATCGAGGCGCTGCTCAACGCCGGCGTTCCGATCATGGCGGAGAAGCCGGCCTGCGTGGATCCCGAAGACTTTGCCCCCCTGGCGCGTCTGGCCGACGAGAAGGGTGTGCCGTTGATGCTGGCGCTGGCGAACCGGATGCGCCCGGACATGGGCGACGCCCGGCGCATCATCGCTGAGGGCGGGATCGGCGAGCTTTACGCCGTGCGGGCCGTGCAGGTGGCGGACCAGACCCGCATCCAGGAGCTCACCGAGCCCGACTGGACGTTCGAGCGCGCCAGGGGCGGCGGCGGTCATCTGGTCTGGCTAGGAATCCACTTCGTGGACCTGATCCGCTACGTCACCGGCTGTGACATCGAGCAGGTGCAGGCGCTCACGGGCGTCGTGGGCGGCGCGCCGATCGACGTCGAGGACCTGGCTCTCGTCAACATGCGATTGTCCGGCGGCGCGATGGTGTCGCTGTTTTCCGGCTATCTCATGGAGGAAAACGGGCATCAGGGTTTGACGATCTACGGATCGCGGGGCTGGCTCCAAACCGATGCCGCCGCGTCGCCTCGACTCGTCTGGTGCTCGGGCCGCGGCGACGACGCCAAGGTGCGTCGCACGCTCTACGAGGACCGCGGGGCGCCCTATACCGCCTGGGTGGCCGAGACGCTGCGCGCCTGCCTGGGCGAGATCGAGCCGCCGCTCTCGGCCGCCGACGGCCTGGCGGCGCTGCGCGCGGTGCACGCGGCGTATGCTTCAGCCGCGCACGGCCGACCGGAGTCGGTGGCGTAGATCGTCCACATTCAAGCGTCAATAACGCGAGCTCGGGCGTTCTGCGGCATGCTTGGCGTCGCGCTCGGCGGATGAATCGGTGCACCTTGCGGCAAAGGACCGGTGAGGCATGAAGATCGTCGGCTATTGCGATCCCCTGCACGTCGCGCCCGGCGACACGGTGCGTTTCATGGTCAGCAGCGCGCACCGCAGCTACCGCGCCGATCTCGTCCGGGTGGTGCACTGCGACAACAATCCTCGCGGCCCCGGATACAAGGCCCCGATGGTCGAATCCGCGATCAGCGGCGACTACGCCGGGCGCGAGCAGGCCATCCGCACCGGCTCCAGCGTGCAGATCCCGTACGCCGACGTGCTGGGCCGGCTCGACAGCTTTACGGCCACGGCCTGGATCATGCCGACGATGCCCGAACGGGAAGAGGCGCAGGCCATCGTCACGCACGGCCTCGAATCCCCAGACAGCGCCGGCTACGGACTGTTCGTGGGCGCCGGCGGCCATCTGGTCGGCCAGCTTGGGGACGGCGCGGGAGGCATGACGGTCGCGGGGCCCGCCACTCCGTTAGCCAAACATCAGTGGACCTTCGCCGCCATGACCTATGACGCCGCTTCGCAGCGGCTGGCGGTCTACCAGCTCCCCAAGCACCCGTGGCCGGTCGAGTGCGGACGCGGCGTCGCGGTGACATCAGCGCCAGGCTCCCGGCCTCCGGACGGCGCGCCGCTGGTAATGGCCGCCGCGGTCGAGTCCCGCGAGGGCAACACGGTGCTCATTCACTCTCACTTAAACGGCAAGATCGACGCGCCCCGAATCTACGACCGTGCGCTCTCCGGTGACGAAGTAGAGGCCCTGGCGCGCGGCGGGGACTCGCTGGCCGCCGAGGGACTGGTCGCCGCCTGGGACTTCAGCCAAGACATCAGCACCGTCCACGTGACCGACGTGGGGCCGCACGGCCTCCACGGACGCGCGGTGCAGATGCCCACGCGCGGCGTCACTGGGCACAACTACACGGGGCGCGAGACAAACTTTCGGCTCGCGCCCGACGAATACGGCGCCATCCATTTCCACGACGACGACCTCGAGGATGCCGGCTGGGAGGTCGACTTCGAGCTGACGGTGCCGGACGACCTGCGCAGCGGCGTTTACGCCGCGTGGGTGCGGTCGGGCGACGACGAGGACTACATCACCTTCTTCGTGCGGCCCGCCGACGATGCCGAAACGGCGCCCATCGCCGTGTTGATGTCCACGGTTTCGTACGTCACCTATGCCAACTTCCGCGACGTCGACGGCGGGTTCTGGAGTCCCGAGCGGGTCCCGAACGCGGATCCCAGTCTGAACCCGGCGGCGCACGACTTTCTGCGGGCGAACCCGATGCCAGGGCTGTACGACTTCCACACCGACGGAACAGGAGCGGCGCTGTGCTCTTGGAAGCGGCCGATCCTGAACATGCGCCCCACCTATCGCTACCGCGTCTGGTCCGCGCCGTCGCGGTTCCCGGCCGACCCCTACGTGATCGATTGGCTCGAGGCTCGCGGCCTCGACTATGACGTGATCACCGACCACGACGTCCACGCGCAGGGCGCGGAGCTGCTCAAGCGGCATCGCGTGATCATCTCGGCCTCGCATCCGGAGTACTGGACCACGCCGATGATCGAAGGGCTGGAAACCTATCTGAACGACGGCGGGCGCCTGATGTATCTGGGCGGCAACGGGTTCTTCGGCGTCACCGCCGTCGACCCGAACCGACCGCACGTGGTGGAGGTGCGGCGCTGGGGCACGAGCTGGCCCTTCGAGCATCCGCCCGCCGAGCGGGTGCTGGCGACAACCGGTGAGCTGGGCGGCGCCTGGCGCAACCGCGGCCGTCCGCCGCAGGCCCTGGTGGGCATCGGCTGCGGCTCGGCGGGGTTCGACAAGGGGTCGCCCTACATCCGACAGCCGGACAGCCACGATCCGCGCGCGGCCTTCATCTTCGAGGGAATCGGCGACGACGAGCCCATCGGCGACATCCCGTCGCTGGTCGTCAATCACGGCGCCGCGGGCTACGAAATGGACCGGCTCGACTTTAGCCTCGGCACGCCGCCGCACACGTTGCTGCTGGCCACGTCGCTGGGGCATTCCGACAAGTACGTCGGGCTGGCCGACGAAGCGCTCTGGTACACCCGCGGTATCGACGGTGTGTCGGTTGGAGATCCGACGACGCCTGGCGAGTTCCACCCCTTCATTCGCGCCGACATGACCTATTTCGAGACGCCCAACGGCGGCGGCGTGTTTTCGGTGGGCTCCATCGCCTGGCGCTCGTGCCTGTCCTACAACGACTACGACAACACGGTTTCACGCGTGACCGAGAACGTCGTGCGGCGGTTTGCGTCGCCGGAGCCCCTGGCCGATCCGTCGGCCAATCCGGGCGTCATTTCGATGGCCGGCGAGTCTCGCCGGGAGGAGTAGCCCCGTGGCCCAGGAGTTCGAGCGACACACGCCTCACGACCCGCTGCCGATGCCGCCGCCGATGGACTTTCCCGAGGAGGGCGCGGCCGAGTCCGAAGTCTTGAGCGACGTGCACGCGCGGATCGCGGAGGACCCGTTCTCCGTCGAGCGGAACTTCGGCATCACCTACGTCGGGCCGCCGCATCCCATGGCGGAGCGCGTGGCGACGCTGACCCGGGGCACCTACTTCGTCGAATGGGCGCGCCAGATGAACCCCGGCGCCTATGCATTCGAGAAGGAGGCCATACGCATGATGGCCAGCCTGCTCGGACGGCCCGAGGCCACGGGCTTCATCACCAGCGGCGGCACCGAGTCGAACATGTCGGCCATGCGGCTGGCGCGCAATCTGGGCGGCAAATCGGACCCGGAAATCGTGATGCCGACCTCGGCGCACTACAGCTTCCGGCTGGGCGCCGAGTTGCTGGGGATCGACCTGATCGAGACTCCCGTCGACGAGCAGATGGCTCCCGACATGGACGCCGTCAAGCGCGCCATCACGCCCAATACCGTGGGGTTGATTTGCTCCGCACCCGAGGGGAACTTCGGTCAGCTCGATCCAATCCCCGAGTTCGCCAGGCTGGCGCTGGAGCACGATCTGTACCTGCACGTCGACGGGGCGTTCGGCGGCTTCATCCTGCCGTTCATGCGCGAGCTGGGCCATGACCTGTGCGATTTCGATCTCAGCGTGCCCGGCGTCAGCTCGTTCATGACCGACGGGCACAAGCTGGGGCAGCTGCCGGTGGCGACGGGATTCTTCCTGATCCGCGACGCGAGCCTGCTTGAGGCGGTGCCGCTGGATTGGACATTCATCCACACCCTCACCGCCACCAAGCCCGGCGATCACGCCGCGACCGCCTGGGCCGTGATGCGGCATCTGGGACGCGCCGGCTACCGCGCCTCCACCGCGCGGCTGCTGGAATCGGTGCGCATCGTCGTCGAGGGCATCGAGTCTATCGACGAGCTGCGGCTGATGGTGAAACCGCTCATCAGCGTCATCAATTTCACCTCGGACACGGTGGACATGGAGCAGGTGTTCAACGAGCTGTCACGACGCGGATGGGGCAGCACCTTCGGCCACATGAACGGCCACGCCCGCATCCGCCTGTCGCTCCACCCCTACCGCGACGCCAACCACGCCCACGGGTTCGTGGAGGCGCTGACGGAGTCAGTCCAAGCCGCGAGGTAGAGGCTTCCTCGGCAGCAAACGTCCGTCATTCCCGCGGAGGGAGACCTTTGAATAATTGGGGCGGGAGCGCGTGGGGAGGGGTATCGGCCCCGCCTGGAGGCCCGGGCGGCG